>DAOWAM010000006.1 GCA_030634585.1 bacterium | reverse complement strand
TCCCCAGCCAAAAAGAAAAATTAATTGATTATTAAGCCATTGGCCAGCTGGACCAGTTAAACGCGCTAAACTAAAGAAATTAAGTATACTAAAAGCAAAAAAAACAACTGCAATGATTTTTTGTTTTGTTTTTGATTCTAAATCGAAAAGCGGTTTTTTGGTCTTTTCTTGTTGTTTCTTTTTGCGCTTTTCGTTTTGCCTTCGCCAATTAGCAGCTGACGAAACCGATTTCTTTTTCTTGTTCTTGTTCTTGGTCTTGTTCTTAGTCATAGATTAAGTTTAATTATTATTATTTTAGCAAATTATGTAAAAAAGGTAAACCCAGTATAACCCCTAAGTTTTACCGGGGTCCCGGTCCAATAATATTGGAATTGGGGACAACTTTGAAAAAAAATATTAATTTATTTAAAAAATAAAGTATTGGCAATAAAATAAGATTACTAAAATAACAATAACTGATTATTAGCAATATGTTTTTTAGGAAACAAATTATTCAAAAAGTTGATATACTGGGTAAACCCCATACCAAGTCTCAACAAAAAATTAAAAGCACCGTCCAAAAATTCGGTCGGTGCTTTTAATTTATTTAAATCAATAATTTTAGTTAAATAATCTGCTTTTAGCAAATTAAAATCTTTGCGATTCTATTTAACAGGGTGTGTCTCGACAAATTAACGTTCCGTCGAGCGAAACGAGGCAGATTATTATTTCTTCTCTGGATGAAAATTAGTCCCCACTGGAATAAGTTTTCCCAAAATCACATTTTCTTTTAAGCCTCTTAATTCATCTACATCGCAAGAAATAGCCGAATCAATTAAAGCACGTGAAGTTTCTTGAAAAGAAGCCGAAGATAAAAAACTATCTGAATTCATCGCTACTTTAGTTAACCCCAATAACAACTCTTTTCCCACCGCTAATTGTTCGCCTTTTTTAACTTGTGAATTCATCTCTTTAAGTCTTTTTAAAGAAATAATTTGCCCTGGCAATAAATTAGTGTCTCCACCTTGTACTATTTTACAACGAGAAAACATTTGTCGAGCAATGATTTCGATGTGTTTGTCATTTAATTTTTGTCCTTGGGAAGAATAAATATATTGGATTTCTTGCAAAATATATTTCTGCACTGCCAAACGTCCAGTTAAAGAATAAAGTTCTGCCAAATTAACACTTCCTTCAGTTAATATATCCCCTTTCTTGATCATTTGTTTGTCTTTTACTTGTACTAACGGACTAAATTCTATTTTATATTCATTATCAACAACAGACAACGATTTATTGTCATTAGTTATCTTTATTTGTCCACTATGTTTAGCATAAACTTCTTTTTTATCTCGTACAAACAAAAGATCTCCTTGATTTACTCTTTGATCATGTTTTACTTTGATATTTATAACATCAATTTCTTTATTAAATACATAACTTTCTTTTCCCTTAAAAACAACGTCTTTAATTCTTATTTTTTTAATTTTTTCTTTTTCTTTAATTAACTCTATGCGCCCATCAGTGTATGCTAATAAAGCTTTATTCTTCACCGAACGGGCTTCTAGTAATTCCTCTACCCTAGGTAATCCTTGGGTAATATCACGGCCAACGACACCACCTGTATGAAATGTACGTAAAGTCAACTGTGTTCCTGGCTCACCAATTGATTGAGCAGCAATGATTCCTACCGCGGTTCCCAATTTAATCGGCTTAAGATAGGCCAAATCATATCCGTAACATTTAGCGCAAACGCCTTTTTTGGCGCGACAATTAAGAACAGAACGCACTCTTATTTCTGCTAAATCTAGTTTTTCTAATTGTTGTGCAATAGACGATGTGACAAGTTTCCCCTTTTTAATAATTATCTTTTTAGGATGCTTAGGATCATAAACATCTTGTAGAATATATCTACCAACAACCCTGCTCATTAAACTAGCTCCATTTTTTTCTGACTCTTGTTTAGTTAAAACAATACCAACAGGATTACCACAATCTTCTTCTGTAATAAAAACATCTTGACTAGAATCAATCATTCTTCGAGTTAAATAACCAGCGCTAGCCGTTCTTAAAGCAGTGTCTGTTACACCTTTTCGTGAACCATGCGTAGCAATAAAATATTCAATAACGCTGAATCCCTCATAAAAATTACTCCTAATTGGTAATTCAATAATTTGTCCCAGAGGATTAGTTACCAATCCTTTCATTCCAATCATTTGCGCTAATTGTGTCCAACTACCTCGCGCTCCAGAATCAACCATGGTAAAAACTGCTCCTTGTTTAGGAATGATTTCTTTAGCGATATCAGTTACTTGATGTGTTGTTTTAATCCAAACAGTAATTACATTATTAAGTCGCTCTTTTTCGGTTAAAAATCCTTGTTCAAATTGTTTATTAATTTTATCAACTTCGGTCTCTGCTTTACTAATTTGTTCTTCCTTATTTGATATTTTTGGTAAATCCTTAATTCCCCAAGATAAGCCAGAAACCGTCAAATATTTTAAAGATAATTCTTTCAAGTCATCTAATAATTGTACCGTTCTTTCACGCCCATATAGTTCATACGTATTCTTAATCAATTTATCTAATTCTTTTTTATTCATTAATTTATCCCGCGTTTTAAGGCTCTCTGGTAAAATCTGACTAAAAAGAATTTTGCCTAAACTAGTTTGAATAATTTCTGAATCAATTTTTATTTTAATTAATTGATTGATTTTAATCTTTTTTAAATCATAAGCCATTTTAGCTTCATCAAAATTACCAAAAACTATTTTATTTTTTTCTGTTAATTGATCATCGATCATTGTTAACCAATAACACCCCCAAACTAAATCTTTAGTTGGTCGCATAATTGGATCTCCTGTCGCTGGTTTAAGTAAATTTTTATCAGCCAGCATAATTTCCTTCGCTTCTTTTTTCGCCATTTCAGTAATTGGCAAATGAACAGCCATCTGATCACCATCAAAATCTGCATTAAATGCTTCGCAAACCATTGGATGAAGTTGGATAGCTTTACCTTCAATTAATACTGGTTGAAATGCTTGTATACTTAAACGATGTAATGTCGGCGCACGATTTAATAAAACATATGATTTCTGGGTAATTTTCTCTAAAATATCCCATATTTCTTCTCGGCCATCTATAATCATTCGATTGGCTGATTTTACATTATGACATAGTTCTTGTTTAATTAATTCTCCAATAACAAATGGTTTGAATAATTCTATTGCCATAATCTTAGGCAAGCCACATTGATGAAGTTTTAATTGTGGACCAACAACAATGACTGATCGACCAGAATAATCAACCCGTTTACCTAATAAGTTGCGACGAAATAATCCCTCTTTTCCTCGCAAAATACTAGCCAATGATTTTAATGGTCTTCGTCCTCCAGTAGAAGTAGTGATTGTTTTTTGTGAACGGGCTTCGTTATCAATTAAAGCATCAACTGCTTCTTGTAACATCCTTTTTTCATTCCGGCAAATCACTTCCGGCGCTTTTAATTCAATCAGTCTTTTTAAACGATTGTTACGATTAATAATCCGCCGATAAAGATCGTTTAAGTCAGAAGAAGCAAAACGACCGCCATCTAATTGAACCATCGGGCGAAGATCGGGTGGAATAACTGGAATTACTTTTAGAACCATCCATTCAGGTTTAATTTTATTTTTAATAAAAGATTCAACTAATTTAAGTCGTTTAATAATTTTTATTTTTTTATTAGAAGTTTTTGTTTTTTCTCTATCTTCTTGTAATTCCTTTTTTAATTTTTTTAAATCTACTTGTGTTAATAATTCCAAAATTGCTTCTGTACCAATATTAGCTTTAAATATCTCCCCATATTTTAATGATAAGTTTTGGTATTCACCTTCAGTAATAATATTCTTTATTTTAAGATCGCTAATTTCTTTTTTACTAATTACATATCTTTCCTTTAACTGTTTTTCTTGTTCTATTCGCTCTGTCTGTTCTTGTTTAATTTCTTTCTTTTTTTGTTTATATTCTTGATCTAATTTTTTTAAAACTTCTTTTTTTCTTTCTTCGTTAACCTCAGTAATAACAAAATTGGCAAAATAGATTATTTGCTGTAAACTTTTCATCGTCATACCCAAAATTAGACCTATTCGTGAAGGAATATTTCTGAAAAACCAGATATGCGCTATGGGAGCTGCTAAACTAATATGTCCCATTCTTTTCCTTCGAACAATAGCGCGGGTTACTTCTACTCTACAACGATCACAAATAATTCCTCGATATCGTATTTTTTTATATTTTCCACAAGCACATTCCCAGTCTTTGACTGGGCCAAAAATCTTTTGACAAAAAAGTCCATCTTTTTCTGGTTTTTGTGTTCGATAATTAATTGTTTCCGGTCGTGTTATTTCACCGTGCGACCAGCTAAGCATCTCTTCTGGTGATACTATCCGTAAACGAACAGAATCAAAATCAAGATTAATATGCTCTTTTTTCGTTTCTAAAGATAAAGTTTTAATAAAAGAAGGTACTGGCATAATATATTAAACTAAAGGCTTAAAAAATATTTATAACTTAAAAACTTTTGAAAATTATTCAATGCTTTTTATTATTATTTTTATTATGTGCTTTATTAAGAGATTATTCTACTTTAATCGCTTTATTATTTTTTAATAAATCTAATTTTAATCCTAATCCTTGTATTTCTTTTGCTAAAACATTAAAAGAATCCGGCGTACCAATTTGTTCTACTAGCTCCTGTCGAATAATTGATTCATAAGCGCGCGTTCTGCCAAATACATCATCTGATTTAACAGTTAACATTTCTTGAAGCGTATAAGCAGCTCCATATCCTTCTAGTGCCCAAACCTCCATTTCACCAAAACGTTGACCACCAAATTGCGCTTTTCCACCTAATGGTTGCTGGGTAATTAACGAATAAGGACCAATCGCTCGTTGGTGAATTTTATCTTCGACCATATGATTAAGCTTCATAAAATATGAATAACCAACCGCTACTTCATGTTGAAATGACTCACCAGTTCGACCATCATATAATTTTAATTTACCAGAAGGAGGTAAATTATTTTCAACTAATAATTGGTGTAACTGTTGATTGGTCACTCCAGCAAGTGCAGGTGAAGCAATACGATATCCCATTCGTTTTACCACCAGGCCTAACGATAATTCTAAAATTTGTCCAAGATTCATTCTTGAAACAATGCCTAACGGATTTAAAACAATATCAACAGGTGTACCGTCTTCTAAATAGGGCAGATCTTCTTGCCGAACAATTCTAGAAACTATTCCCTTATTTCCATAACGTCCTGATAATTTATCACCTACCTGTATCTTTCTTAAATTAATAATAGAAATTTCGACTGATTTAATTACCCCTGCTGGCAATTTGTCTCCCTTTTCCCTAGAAAAAACTTTAACGTCGACTATTTTTCCATGTTCGCCATGCTCTAGATAAAGAGAGCTGTCATAAACATCTTTTGCTTTTTCACCAAAAATGGCACGTAATAATTTTTCTTCTGGAGAAAGTTCACTTTCTCCTTTGGGAGTAATTTTACCAACCAAAATATTGCCCGATTTTACTTCAGCGCCAATACGAATGATACCATCTTCATCTAAATTATTTAATTTTTCATCACTAATATTAGGGATATCTCGAGTTATCATTTCTGGACCTAATTTAGTGTCTCTTACACTAATAACATGCTTATTAATTATTATTGAAGAAAAATAGTCATCTCTAATTAAACGAGAAGAAATCAAAATGGCATCTTCATAATTTCCTCCTTCCCAAGATAAATAAGAAATTAGTACATTTTGTCCTAAAGCAATTTCGTTCTGACGAATACATGGACCATCAGTTAAAGGATCGTCTGCTTTAATTAATTGTCCTTTATCAACAATGGGATGTTGATTAAAACAAGTATCTGCGTTAGAACGATTAAATTTTCTTAATCGATAAGTTGTTATTTTATTATTTCTATTTTTTATTTTGATTTGTGATCCATCAACACTAATCACCTTGCCTCCTTCTTTGGCTAAAATAATGTGTCCACAATCATGAGCTGCTTTAGCCTCCCTTCCAGTACCAACAAAGGAAGATTCACAATTAATACAAGGAATGGCTTGTCGTTGCATATTAGTTCCCATCAACGCCCGTCCACCATCGTTATGTTCTAAAAAAGGAATTAATGAGGTTGCGATACTAATAATCTGTTGAGGAGAGACATCAATCAAGTCTACTTCTGTTGGATGACAAAACCCAGGATGGCCATAAATTCTTGCTTCCAAACGATCTTCAAGAAAATATCCTTGCGCATTAATCTTAGAGGAACAAGAAGTAATAATATATTTTTCTTCTTCAGAAGCATCTAAATAGATTATTTCTGAGGTAACTTTTGGTTTAGTCCCTTTCTTTATTTTTCGATAGGGAGTTTTAATAAATCCATATTCATCTAAACAGGCATATCCGGCCAAATAACTAGTCAAACCAACATTCCCTCCTTCTGGTGTAGCAATTGGACAAATTCGTCCATAATAAGTTCGGTGAACATCGCGCACTTCAAAACCAGCTCTTTCTTTAGTTAGTCCGCCTGGTCCAGTTACCGAAAGACGGCGTTTATGTTCCAATTCGGCCAATGGATTAGTCTGATCCATAAACTGAGATAATTGCGAAGACATAAAAAAATCTCTCAATAAAGCAATTAACGGGCGCGTATTAATTAATTGACTTGGATTTACCTTTTTAGGATCTGCCGTACTCATTCTATCTTTAACCATTCTTTCTAAACGCATTAGTCCAATACGAAAACGATTGGAGACTAATTCTCCTACTGCTCGAATTCTTCGATTTCCTAAATGATCAATATCATCGGCTAAATCTTGTTTATTATTTAATCTAATAATTTCTTTAATAACAGCAATCAGATCTTCTTTACGTAAAATTGACGATTTGTTCTTTCCCTGATCAAGACCCAACCGTTTATTTATTTTATAACGCCCAACTTTACTTAAATTATAACGCCGATGATTAAAAAACATATTTTCAATTAAAGATCGCGCATTTTTTGCTGTAGCTAAATCACCCGGCCTAATTCGATGATAGATTTCTAAAAATGCTTCATCAACGGAATGAGAAACATCTTTTTCTAACGTGGCAGAAATATATTTGTCGTCTATCCCTTTAAACAAAGCTAGAATCTCTTCATCTGTAGAATAACCAAAAATTCGCAACAAAGCAGTTGCTGCGATTTTTCGTTTTCGATCAATATGGACCCAAATTATATTATCACTATCTGTTTCAAGTTCTAACCAAGACCCTCGATCAGGAATAATCTTTACTCCGTAACCATAAATAGAATCATTCTGTTGTAATAAAGGATCTCGAGAAAAATACACACCTGCCGATCTGATTAATTGTTGAATAATAACCCTTTCTACTCCATTAATGATAAAAGTACCTCTTTCGGTCATTAATGGTAAATCACAAAAGAATATTTCTTGTTCTTTTTTCTTATTTGTTTTTTGATTCGTTAAACGAATTTTTATTTTCAACGGCGCTTCGTATGTTAAATTTCTTTCCTGGCAAATTATTTCATCAAATTTTGGTTCATCTATTTTATAATCAATAAAAGAAAGTTTAAAACGTTTAGCATAATCTTCGATTAAAGAAAATTCTTTTAATAATTCCCTTATTCCTTTTTCTAGAAACCATTGGTATGATTTCTTTTGAATACTAACCAAGTCTGGTAAGGGCAAATATTTTTCCGCATTTTTATCTAAAAAGATTCTTTTATTTTGAAAAATAGAATTTATGACCATAATTTTTTTTATAATAAAAAACCTCCCCCTAAAATATAATTTAGAAGGAAATATTAATTCTCAATTAAAGTTGAGAAAAATTGTTTAGTCAAGGCAAAAAAAATAATTTTTAAATCTTCTTAAAATTAGCAAAGATTAAATACCTTGTCAAGAAGTTATCCACAGGTTATCCCCTCACCAGCAAATCTTGCTATCGCAAAATGCTGCAGTAATTAGTAATTAGAATCATAAGGTTAGTTAAACTACAAAATCTTCTTTGCTAGACAATATAATTTGTACCAAATATTTTGTAAAGAAAGATCAAAAGTTCCAGGGTAATTAATCTCTTGCCCAGCAAATCCAAGTTTAAAACGAGTAAAGCCAGACCATCGATTATGAAAACCATATTTTATTAATGTAGGATTAATTCCCCAAAAATCATAATATCGATACCCTAATTGTTGAGCATCTTGAATTTGTTGCCACTGTAATAAATAAGGCGCCATTAAATTACGGTACTGATAATCGCTTGCTCCATGTAAATAAGTGACTGTATTACCAAAGAAAAGAACCAAATTAGACGCCAAAATCTTTTTATTATTCTCCGCCAAATATACTCGGGCAAAACAATGCTTAAAGTCGTTAGCATTTGTTAGTATTAATTGGGAAATTAATTGTTGATAATAATCATTTTGATAAGAACAAAAATCTTGCCGTTGACTAGTTTGCTTTATTAAATTGATAAAACAAGTTATATCTTGCTGATTTTTGCCAATCCTAATAATTGTTCCTTTTCGTTGAGCTAAATGAATATTATATCTTGTTTTAGCATGCATTCGCAACAATAATTGGGCCTTTGGTAATTGTAAATTAAGTACGGATGTATTTGCTGGTTGCCTCGATTTAACTTGTTGTTGATTAATAAATAACTGTTTTATTTTTGTTTGTGTTGGTTCATTGCGTAAAAAAATAGATTTTTCTTGTTGAGAAATCTTTTTAATCTGTTCGATAAATAAAGAATAGATCCTTAATTTCTTTTGTTGATCTATTTTTTTATCATTAATTAACCAAAGTGGTCCACGGGGGCAGTATAAATAACTTTTTCCTAAAGATAAATTATGCTTAATTATTAGAGCCAATAACACTATTTGTTCTGTTTTCGTTGTTACCACTGCTAATCGCCACACCTTTCTTTCTAATTTTTGCTGAAAGTTGCCCCACTCCCATGATTGTAAAAATTGACTCAATTTTGTTGAGTCAATCACCGCTTGATTCCATTTCGACAAATCGTTAATTTCTTTAATAGAATACATAAAAAGATTAATGTTTATGAGATAATTTGTTTTAATATTTTTAAAGCAACCTTTAATTCTTCTGATTCTGATGTAGATAAACTGTATAACTCAATTGCATCTTCTCGAGAGTTTAAATAAGTATATAATGTAATTTGCTGGCTAGTCTGTAAAATTACGGAATCTTTTTCTTTATTTTTGACTTGTCCATTAATAGAATAAATCATATTATAATCATAGCATATTCTATAAATAAAACAAAAATATATGTCTTGCGGTTTTTTATTCATAAACAAGCCCGTTGGGCCCACTTCGCATGATATAGTTAATCAACTAAGAAAAATTACCGGCATCAAAAGAATTGGGCATTGCGGGACACTCGATCCATTCGCTTCTGGCTTATTAATTTTCGGGATTGGTCGACCAGCTACTAAACAATTAAGTAATTTTCTTAAAGCAGATAAAGAATACTTTACCACGTTACTTTTGGGCGCTACTTCTAACACTGGTGATCGAACAGGAGCTATAATTAAATATAATCCCTATCTAAAAACGAATGATGATAATAAAAAGCCAGCGTCCAATAATAAAAATAATCAACCAACATTATCACGGATTAACCGTGTTTTAAAAAGATTTATCGGCAACATTGAACAAACTCCGCCAATGTATTCAGCAAAGAAAATCAATGGAGTAAGACTTTACAAGCTAGCCAGACAAGGAAAAGTTGTTGCTCGAAAGAAACAAAAAATAACTATTAAGCAAATCAAGTTAATCAATTATTGTTGGCCCAGATTGTCATTAAAAATTAGTTGTTCCTCGGGAACCTATATTCGTAGTTTGGGACAAGACATTGGTATATCTTTAGGATGTGGCGCCTATTTAGATGAATTAACTCGTTGGTCGATTAATTCGATTACTTTGAAACAAGCGATCGAATTAAAAAAAATAAATCGTGATAATTGGTCTAATTATCTACAAAAACTTTTCCACAGTTATAACGCTACTAATGCTTGACACGTTTTTTTTAATAAGCTATATTACAGTATTAAACATAATACTATGAATAATTTTGAAAACCACATTAACGATGTCATTAGTCCGGAAAAAGCTATTGCCCCAGAACAGGTAAAAAAAATGGTTGGTCTAACTAAAAGAATTATAGAAAGGATGGGAAAAACAAAGAATGGAACGCGACTAACTACATTATTTGGTATGCTGACTAAAAACATATTCTTACTAAAACAAAAAGGGGTATTGGATGATACTATTTTAAGAAATCTAAAAAAAGGTCCGGTCGACGATGTTAGTTCAATTTTAAACGGCCTAGATCAATTAGAAGCAAGGCATTCCAATATTGAACAGTCCTAGGTGAAAGTCAAAGAAAGAAAATGTCTAATAAAAAAATAGAAAAAAAATTACGTTTTTTAGTGAGCAAATCGTCTCTTCCTTTAGAAGAACAAAATGATTTGCTTGTATTTTTATCCATTTTTCCAGAAACAGTAGTGGAAGAATTAAATAAAATACTAGAAAAAAGCCCTAAATTGATTATTGAATTTAACGAAAATTTTAAGTCAAAAATTGATGCATTATCTTCTTGGAAAGATGGTTCAAAAAAATGGGACGAATTAATGGATGAAGAGATAAATAAATTAGAAAAAATCGATCAAGAAGAAGAACATAGAGACGAATAATTAAATTATTAATTTTTATTATATGCCAATTATTAAATCTGCCAAAAAATCATTGCGCCAAGATCGAAAAAAGAGAAAAATAAATCGAGGAATTAAAGATAATATTAAGCAATTAACTAAAAAATATTTGCTCACCATTACGACAAAGAACAAAGATAAAATCAACCAACAATTCATTTTATTACAAAAAGCAATCGACAAAGCTACTAAAAATAAAATTCTAAAAAAAAATACGGCTAACCGCCGTAAATCAAAATTTGCTTCCAAAATGTTAACTAAATAATCAGTTTATTAATTGTTAAGCTGATTAACTTTTCTGTTGATATCGAGCCAATTTTACTTTGTAGATCTATCTGAAGTAAACTCTGATAGATCTTTTTTAATTCTTCTAAGCTAAAATTATTGGCCAATAATTCTGATTTCGTAATTGCATAAGTATTAATAATAAGTTGTTTGGCTATAGTATAAATATTGCAATCCGTATCTTTTAGTAATAGTAATATACGAAATTGATAAATTAACATTTTCAATAAATAGTCGGCTTTGACGCCTTCTTTTAATTGTTCTTCCAATAAAGTAAGCGCTTGTACCTTGTCTCTTCTTCCCAAAGCATCAGTTAAATTAAAAACATTCTTATCTAAATTTCTATTTATCATAAAATTGACATCTTGGATGGTAATTTCATCTAGAGTACTAAAGGCAATTAATTTATCAATTTCATTTTTCATTTGCCACAAATTATTACCAACTAATTGTGTTAAACGATTAATCGCTAATGGATTAATTTTTTTCTTTTGTTTATTAACTTCTTGTTTAATCCATTGTCTTAACTCACTCTCTCTTAATAAAGAAAAGTTTTGGTAATAATGTTGTTTGTCTACAGATTTAGTTAATAATAAGAATATTTGTTTTAGTAAAATGTTTTTGTTCTTTTTCAAATTAAAATCTAAGTCATAAAAAATAATATTATTATCTTTTTCGGAATATTCTTTTTGTAAATAATCTAAAATAACTTTTAATAAATTATCGTTTTTGCTTTGAAAAACAAATTTAATAATTAACATTCTTCGCTGATCAAAAAGACCCGAACTATAAGCTCGTTGCCGAAACTCATTAACGGAAAGATTGGTTGCTTCAATCTCAGTAATATTAAAGCAACTATTTTTCCTCGCTACGCTATATCTTTCTTTTAAAAAGTTTAACTTTTTAATTGCGCGATAAGTATCTGCTCCATATAGAAAAAAGATCATCGTATTAAAAATTTAAAAATACTATTTTAGATTTTGAATTTTTTCATTTCACCCCAATTATTTCCTGTCTTAAAATTGACTCGTAAGGCCACATTAAGTTTAATCGGCGGTTTTTCCATAATTTGTTGAATGATTTTGGCAATCATTAATATTTTAGTTTCTTTTACTTCAAACAATAATTCATCGTGTATTTGTAATATCATTATTGCGTCTTGTCGTGATATTCGTGAATCAATTTTAAACATCGCTAATTTAATCAAATCGGCTGTTGTTCCCTGAATTGGTAAGTTAATTGCTATGCGCTCGATAGATGCTTTTAATAAAGGTAATCGAGAATTAATTGCTGGTAAAAATCTCTTTCTGCCAAATAATGTTTCTACAAATTGTTGCTGTCGCGCCTGTTGAAGTAACTTCTTTTGATAGAGAACCAATCTTGGATGTAAATCAAAAAAACGATCAATATATTCCTGTGCTTGTTGACGATCTAACTCTGTTGCCTGGCTTAATCCATAAGCGGTAATTCCATACAATAATCCAAAGTTTATTCTTTTGGCGATGTGTCGCATTTCTGGAATTACTTGATTAATTTTTACATTGTAAATTTCTGATGCAGTTCGCGAGTGGATATCTTCTTGTTGAGCAAAAGAGTCAAGCATTGCCTGATCACCCGACAAGTGAGCAATTATTCGTAAATCAATTTGTGAATAATCAACTGAAAGAAATTTCCATCCTCGCTCGGTAATAAAACATTGCCGAACCGATTTTCCCCATTTTCCTTGAATGGGTATATTTTGTAAATTGGGATGTAAAGAAGAAAGACGACCTGTGGCTGTTCCTGTTTGATTAAGATTAGTATACAAACGTTTAGTTATTGGATTAACCAGACTAGGTAAAGGCTTAAGATAAGTGGTGATAATTTTGTTTAATTCTCGATATTGAAAAATTAATTGAATTATTGGATAATTTTTTAATTTATTTAATTCTGTTGCTGCGGTAGACCATCCCTTTTTTGTCTTTTTTATTTGATTGGTTGGTAATTCGAGCCGTCTAAATAGAATTTCTTGCAGTTGTTGCGGAGAGTTAATGTTAAATTCTTGTCCAGTCAAACAATAAATTTTGTCTTTTATTTTACTTATTTTTTGTTTTGCTTCTTTTAATAATCGTTTTATTTTGATTAAATTGATCTTAACCCCGCGTTGTTCCATTCGCGCTAATAAAGAAATTATTGGTGTTTCTATTGTTTGGAAAACAGATCCTAATTTTTTTTCTTTTAATTGTAGCGTTATTTTTTTTACTAATTGATCAAGATAATAAATATTGTAAATTGAATTAATCTGTTGCTTTGTCCGTTCATTCCCTGCTAATTGTTTAAATATTTTGCTAGATTGTATTGGATTGTTCCTTTGTATTTTTAATTTTTCTAAGATTAAATCATCTAAACTACTCGTTTTTTTGTCTGGATTTAACAAATAACCAGCAATCATTACATCAAAATCTATTCCTGCTAACTTAATTCCTTGTTTAGATAAAACTTTGTAAGCAGATTTTAAATTATAACCTTGTTTTTTAATCAGATTATTTTCTAAAATATCTTTTATTAAAGAACGTCCTTGTAAATCAATTATTGACCAAGATAAATAGTAAATTTTCCCTAATTGCCATTTTCCATTATTGGAAGATATGGAAGAAATCCTTTTGTCTGGACAATAAATACTTATCCCAAATAAAATATCCTTTTCCGTATCCAAATCGACAATTAGATGTTTGACTTGCGCTAACCAAATTAAAAATTCGTTTAAGTCATCTGCTGCTTTAATTACATAATATTTGTTAGTTAATTCTAAAGAATGATCGGATGGGTGTTCACTAAAAATTGTTGTCGGTAAACGTTTAATTAAAGAAGAAAAACCAAGTTGTTGGAATAGACTAATTAGCTTGTTTTGATTAACATTTTGCCAATCAAATAATGCTAATTGAAAGTCAATCGGCGCGTCTTTTACAATTGTAACCAGCTTTTTACTTAAACGCGCTTCTGTTTCTTGTTCTAAAAGTAATTTTTTACTTCGTTCTTTAATTTTATTCGTTGATTGATTGATTTGCTGATAAAGATTATCTAAATTATCAAATCGGCTGATTAAATCACCTGCGCCCTTTTTGCCGATACCCCTAACACCCGGAATATTGTCTGATGAATCACCCGCTAAAGCTTTATAGTCAATTAATTGTTCTGGTCGAAGATTGAAACGTTTTTTTACATCGGATTGATGATAAATAACCATTTCACTAATTCCTTTTTTTAAAATACTGACGCTAATATTTTTATTGACAAGTTGTAATAAATCTAAATCGCCGGTAATAATAGTTATATTTTTTTGTATATTTTCTTGCTGACAAATTGTTCCAATAATATCATCTGCTTCATAACCTATTTTTTCATAAAAGGGTATTTGGAATAACTCTAAAATCAGCTTGATCCATTTAATTTGTTGATATAGCTCATTTGGTTGTTTGATTCGTTGCGCTTTATACGCTTTATATTCTTGATGACGCCAAGTTGGTTCTTTCCGATCGAAAGCAACTGCTACAGCATCGGGCGAAAATTCATTAATTATCTT
>DAOWAM010000086.1 GCA_030634585.1 bacterium | reverse complement strand
TTGGATTTATATTAAAAATTTTTCAAAACATCAAAAATATAATGATAGTGTAAAAATTGGTATTGAAAAAGCAAAAAAACTAATTCCTAAAAATATATTAGATAAAGTCAATAAAATCAACAAGATTGAACAGATTGAACCAGTCGGGGGGGGGGCTGTCGCAATAGGGGGGGTACTTAAACTTAAACCCGAAACTGAACCTGAACCTGAAATATTGCAAGCTAACGCTTGCGAAATACCTGACCTTTTAAAAGATAAACAAAAACATATACAAATTATAGGATTATACGCAAAAGCCAAACAAGTTGTTTGGGATAATAAAAGTCAACAACAATCATTCATTAAAAGAAATTTACGCCCAGCGCGAGATTTAGCTGGATACGAGTTTAACAAGATAGTTAAGACAATGAAATATTTAGTTGATAACGCTGATTTTAAATGGACAATAGAAACAGTCGGCAAATTTATAGACGAAGATTTAACTAAACTAAAAAAACTAACTAAGTCCGAAGATGATATCATCAAGGACATTTTAAATAAATAAAATTTATGAAAGTATTAAATAAAGAAAATTATAAAGTTCCTGTATTTAGCTGGTGTCCAGAAATAGAAGAAAATACAATGGAGCAAATTGATAATTTAGCACAACTTCCTTTTTTGCATAAGAGGGTTTGTATAATGCCTGATACCCATTTTGGCTATGGGATGCCCATAGGTGGAGTAATTGCAACGAAAGGAGTAATAATTCCTAATGCAGTTGGAGTTGATATCGGTTGCGGAATGTGTGCAGTTAAAACTTCATTAACAGAAATAGACACTGAAACGCTTAAAAAAATAATGGGAGAAATTAGGAAAGCAATTCCAGTTGGATTTAATAAACATAAAGAAGAGCAAGATGAACAATTAATGCCCAATATAGAAAAAGCATTTTATAATTGGGAATTTGGTATGCCAATAATTGCAACAGAATATAACAATGCTAAAAAATCTCTTGGAACTCTCGGTGGAGGTAATCATTTTATTGAAATTCAAAAAGGAGCTGATGAACCTATTTGGATAATGATACATTCGGGTAGTAGAAATTTAGGACCAAAAGTCGCTAATCATTATAATAAATTAGCAATAGAATTAAATGCTAAATATTATAGTCAAGTTCCAAAAGAATGGGAATTAGCATTCTTGCCAATTGATAGCGAAGAAGGACAAGCATATATAAGAGAAATGCAATATTGTGTAGAATTTGCTTTGGCTAATAGAAAATTAATGATGGAAAGAATTGTTGATATTTTTAGAACTATTGTATGGTCAGATGAAAAATATTCACAAGAAGATTTAGACAACTTTAATAGCTCTACAGAAATGATAAATATAGCTCATAATTATGCTAGTCAAGAAAATCATTTTGGTCAAAATGTTTGGGTTCATAGAAAAGGAGCAACACAAGCTAATAAAGGACAAATCGGTATTATACCAGGTAGTCAAGGAACTTCATCATATATTGTAGAGGGATTAGGAAATAAAGAAAGTTTTGAAAGTTGTTCTCACGGAGCTGGCAGAGTATTAGGAAGAAAACAAGCCGAAAAAACATTAGATTTAGAAAAAGAAATTAAAATTTTAGATGACCAAAATATAATTCACAGTATAAGAGGTAAACACGATTTAGATGAGGCAACATCTTGCTATAAAAACATAGACGAAGTAATGGAAAATCAAAAAGATTTAATTAAAATAAAAGTCAAACTTAAACCTTTGGCGGTAGTCAAAGGATAAAACAAATTTTATGTTTACACAACAAACCGTAAAAGAATATCAACAAAAATATCCGCAAGGATTTCATAAATGGAATAATTGTATTTTGTATGAGTGGGAATATCGGTTGTTATTAGATAAAAACGCAATTTCACGAAAAGGCATTTTGCAAAATTATCCGATTTTAAAAGTTGTTAAAGGAAATGGAGATTTTTATTTTCAAAATCTGAACGGAAATATAAGTTTAATTTATCAAAAAATAAGAGAGATTAATAATTCAGGAACACAGCAAAGAGCGGAAGTAGATTATTCTTGTAAAAATTATGATGAGTGGAAAAAGTTTAAAGAAGAAGGAGATAATAAAGAACGCCAACAACAATATGCTCAAAAGATAAATACTCCTCCTGATGTAGTTGATGTCAGTAAATTTCAATTTTAATATGCAAAATAAATTACCTTTAAAATTTATTAGGACAAATTCACAAGCGGGGAATTATTGAATTGTGGACTTGACAAATGTTAATGAATGATATATAATTAAAATATAAATTTTTAACTATATATTTATGAAATTAACAAGGATAGAACAAATTCAATCGTTAAGAAATAAACGATATACTTACCAACAAATAGGAAATTTGTTTGGTATTTCACGACAAAGAATTTATCAAATTTTACATCCTTTTGATATTCCTTTTTCAATATTAAAAAATAAAAAGGAAATTAAAAAAGTTATTATTTCTAAAAATATTACTATTACTAAATTAACAAAAATGAAATATGGTAGTAGAGATAGAATACGAAAATTAGTTAGAATACGAGATAATTACACTTGTCAAATATGCGGTAAAGTTTGGCAAAAAGGACAAAGACGATTAGATATTCATCATCTTGATTGTGATAATAATAAAACAAAACAAAATGATAAATTCTATGATAATGGTACTTGGAGCATACTCTGTCATTAATGTCATCTGAATTTACCAGAACATAGAAAATATAGTCCAA
>DAOWAM010000041.1 GCA_030634585.1 bacterium | reverse complement strand
CAATTTCAATATCACCATCTGGGATTACTTGACCGTTTTGATCGAATAGAGAAAATTTTTCCCAATAAAGTCCGTTTGTTTTTGGTGCGCGTAAAGCAAATTTGATTATTGTTGTTTCTCCAGAAAGAATAGAACCATTTAATACAATCGGTTCTGTTTTATTTGGCCACCATGGATGATAAAACTCACCTGCCTGTTGAGAAAGTGTTTGAAAAATAAATTGGTTATTTCCTTGAAAAAACCAAGTTTTTCTACCGACATTTTTAAATTTTACCCAAAATGTATATCCCTTTTCTGCTTCTAAATTAATAATTCCCGGATAACTTTGTTCAATACGTTCTGCCTGATAGTCATTTAATTCTGCCGCCGATACCGTTTTTGTTAAGGCGACTTTTAAGAAATTAAGCAAAATAGAAGTCAAAACAATGATCAGAAAACTAATCCCGATTGCAACAAAGATATTTAGCCAAGAATAACGACGAGGAATAGTTTTTTTAATTTGTTTGGTTACCTCTTTTGATAAATTAATTTTTTCCATTTAAATAATTTTAATTTTACTTTTTTAATTTTAACAATTATTATTAACTTGGTCAACTTTAAAAAATGTTTTACAATATAATCAACTATAAATAAAACTGCGTTTTATGAGAACAGAACAACAAATCATTAAAAATACAACCGTTCATTTTTTAGGGAAAATAATTAGTCTATTTTTAGGACTAGTTGCCTTTAGTTTTATTGCTCGCTATTTAGGACGAGTTGGCTTTGGTCAATTCACGATTATTATCACTTTTTTACAGATCTTTGCCATTTTGACGGACTTGGGTCTTTATTTAGTATTTATTCGTTTAATTTCTTTGCCCGGCGCTGATTTACATAAAATTACTAGCAATATTTTTACTTTACGTTTCTTTTCTAGTTTATTTCTTTTATCTTTAGCGCCATTGGTGGCGCTTTTTATTCCTCAATATAGCGAAATTGTTAAGATTGGCATTGCACTAACCGTGATAGGTTATTTATTCAATTCGGTAGTTCAATTACTGACTGGACTTTTTCAAAAACAATTAGATATTAAAAAGGTGGTGTTAGGAGAAGTAATCGGTCGTTTTGTTTTAATTATTTTTGTTTTTTTAGCGATTTGGTTAAAACTCGGTTTGTTAGTAATTTTAGGCGCGTTAATTTTAGAGAAAATAGTCAATTTCTTGATTCTAAATATTTTTGCTAAAAAATATGTTACTATTTCTTGGAGTTTTGATTTCGCTTTTTGGAAAAAGGTTTTGCGTGAATCTTGGCCAATCGCTCTTTCTGTTATTTTTACCACGATTTATTTCAAGGGGGATACTTTAATTCTTTCCTTATTTAAAAGTTCGGGTGAAGTGGGTATTTATGGCGCGGCTTACCGTGTTTTAGAAGTATTAATTATGTTCCCGGCATTGTTTATGGGATTAGTTCTACCCTTTTTATCAAGCGCTTGGGCGAAGCGAGACCTGGTTAGCTTCAAAAGAGTTTTTCAGAAATCGTTTGATTTTTTAGTTAGCATTGGTTTACCGTTAATAGTCGGTACATTTATTTTAGCTAAACCGATAATGATTTTGATTGCTGGTCCTGAGTTCGTGGATTCAACGGGACCATTAAAAATTTTAGTATTAGCTACAGGGCTAATTTATTTAGGGAATCTTTTTTGTTGGACAATTATCGCTATTAGAAAACAGAAAATAATGATGTGGCGATATTTGATTACTGCTGGCATTGCCTTAGTTGTTTATTTGATTCTTATTCCGAGTTATTCTTACTGGGGAGCGGCTTGGGGAACTGTTTTAGCTGAATTGCTGACTGTTTTATTAGCTTTTAGATTAGTTCAGCAAACAACCAAAATTTTACCGTCGTTAAAAATATTTGGAAAAGCGTTAATTGGCAGTTTAATAATGGGGGGTGTTTTATTAATTTTTTCCGGTTGGAATATAATTTTGTTAGTTTTGTTAGGCGGTTTAGTTTATGGACTTATCCTTTTTGTAGTCAAAGGTTGGTCGTGGAAAATGTTTAAAGAAATATTTTATGTTCGTTAGATTTTTATTTATTTTATTTTGTCTTTTTTTCTTTTATTTAGCCGAGAAAAAAATAATCTGGGCAATAGCTTTTATTTGTGCTTTTTTACCCAGCTATTTAATTAGAGGGCGATTATTATTATTTAGCATTCCCCTGACCTTATTAGAAATAATGATTTTAATTCTTTTTTTTGTTTGGCTACATCAAACGATTCGAGATCGTTTATCTTTTAGAAAAATTCCATTGGTTTGGTTAATATCAATTATCGTTTGGTTGGTTGTTGCAACAATTGCTTTATTTGTGTCACCTGATTTACGCGCGGCGGCTGGTCGGTGGAAAGCTTATTTTATCGAACCAATCTTATTTTTGGTTGTTTTATTTAATGTGGTCAAAACCAAACAAGATCGACGATTAATTTTTATTGCTTTGGGGCTTTCTGCTTTTTATCTTTCTTTGGGGGCAATTTATCAGTATATTACTGGACAAGGAATGATCAGTTTAGAAGCATGGCCTAATCAATTAGTTAGACGAGCTACTAGTTTCTTTTCTGATCCCAATTTTTTAGGATTATATTTAGGACCAGTTGTTATATTAATTGTCGGTCAATTAATTGAGCAATTTAATAAAAAACAAAAGAAACAATTTTGGCTTATTGTTTATTATTCTGTAATAATCATTCTTTCTTTACTGGCAATTATCTTTGCGCGTTCAGAAGGAGCGTTAGTGGGGGTAATAATTGGATTAATTTTACTTGGGTTGTATTGGCGCGTTAGTCGACGTTGGGTAATTATTGCTTTAATTATTTGTTCTATTTTTATTATTGTCTTGACGCCAGTTCGTTCTTTTCTTTGGCAGAAAGTGACATTGCGCGATTTTTCTGGACAAATTAGATTGAGAATCTGGCGAGAGACGGCAATAATGTTATCAGAGCGTCCACTGTTTGGCGCTGGATTGGCTGGTTATCCAATAGTGATGCAACAATATCATCAACCTTTCTATTCTCAACAACTGCCCTTAGTGTTAGACATTCAACCTTTTCCGCATAATTTGTTATTAAGTGTTTGGTCAGAATTAGGAATTTTAGGATTATTAATTTTCATTATTATAATAATAAGAATTTTTCAAACAGGAATTAGTACTTTGAAAAAGACAAAAAATAATAAATTAGGTATAATTAGTTTATTAGTGGCGATGATCACTATCCTAATCCATGGGTTAGTTGATACTCCTTATTTTAAAAATGATTTATCTGTTTTATTTTGGATTATAATTGGTTTGGGGATGGTAATTAGTTGTACCAAAAAACAAGGAGAGGTGGCCGAGTCTGGTTGAAGGCGCGGCTCTCGAAAAGCCGTAGGCCCGCAAGGGTCTCGTGGGTTCGAATCCCACCCTCTCCGCCAACAAATTTTGCTATTGCAAAATATTTGCGGTAATTAGTAGTTTGGGGTTTGTAGTTTGTAGTTTGTTTAAAACTATCAAACCTCGGGTTTGATAGTTTTATAATAATCAAACTCTCTTTTTTGCCTGCCTATTTTAATTTAGCGAAATAATAATTTTGTTTTGTTGATTATTCTATATTTTTTACTCATTATTATTATATGAAAAGAATAAAACTGTACATACCTGGACCATTAGAATATTACCCATTTGTTAGAAGGGTGATGAAAACAATCATTCATCATCGATCAGAAGAATTTAGTTTGATGATGAAAAGAATTAGAAAGAATTTCTCTAAAATCTTGGATTCGTATCCTCCTACTTTATTTTCCAGCTCTGGTACCGGCGCAATAAATGCGGTCTTCCAAAACTTTGTGGATCCAACAAAGAAGAGTTTAATTTTGTCTAGCGGTAAATTTGCAAATAGAATGTTGGAGATAATGAGATTTTACGGTATAAGTCCTACTGTTATAAGGGCTAAACCAGGTGAATTATTCAATATTGCCAAAATACCAAAACAAGAATTTGATTATGTTTTTATGACATATGTTGAAACATCTACCGGTACCAGAAATAATGTGGAAGAGGTTATTTCTGTCATCAAAAAGATAAATAAGAATACCAAGGTTATAGTAGATGCTGTGAGCGCTTTTGCCGCCTATGAGATTTTTCCCGAGAAGATCGGAATAGACATACTGATTGGTGCTTCGCATAAAGCATTGGGTTGTCCTCCCGGAATTTCTTTTATCTGGCGGTCTGAAAATGTTGAAACCTTGAAATCCGAAGATTTTTACTTTAACTTTTCTGCCGAATCTCAAAAACAAGAGAAGGAGCTAGGGTTTAGATTTACTCCCCCAGTAGAGGTCATAAGTGCCTTGGATGTGTCGTTAGAATATGTCGCTCAGAACCCCTCGGACTTTATTAAATTACACCAAAAGAGATCCGACTTTTTCAGAAGACAGATTAGAAAATCTGGGTTGGAATTGTTTTCTCAAAATCCAGCCAATACGGTTACGGCTGTTAAGATTAAAAATGCAGATAAAATAACCAGAAGTGTTCTGAAAAAAGGTTTTTTAATTGGCAAAGGCGCGGAGAATTACGAAAATATAGTGAGAGTAAGTCATATGGGAGATGTTTCTTTCAGAGATCTAAAGATTATTGCAAAATTAATTAAAAAATATAACAAATAGAAACTAGTTGGTTTAAGAATTTGTTATTAAATTAACTTTAATGAAAGGAAAAATATATTCAAAAGATTTGGGAATTAATCTTAAATCTAACAAAGAACAAGAATCTTTAAAGTGATTTTTAGCTTGTTTACTTTTTGCCAAACCAATTCAACAAGCAGTGGCTAAAAAGACATATTTTGCGTTTGAAAAAGCGGGTCTTTTAACTCCAAATAAAATTTTGGAAGCGGGTTGGGACAAATTAGTTAAAGTTTTAGATCAGGGACATTATGTTAGATATGACTTTTCCACAGCGACAAAATTATTAGAAATATGTAAGGAATTTAAAAAACGTTAAGGCTCTTTGGCCAAGCTTTCGGTAGTGGCAAAGAATAAAAAAGATTTAACAAAACGACTACAAGAGTTCAAAGGAATCGGAACAATAACCACTCGAATATTTTTGAGAGATTTAAAATCAATTGCAAAATAAACAGTATACTTGACCCTGTTAAATAGTGGTAAAGCCACTTTTGCAAAGCAAAATTTAATAGGGTTGACCCCGTTAAATCCGTCGAAAACGGTGCGAAGCAATTTAACGGGGTTGACATAAGACAGAAAATAAATTATTATTCATT
>DAOWAM010000057.1 GCA_030634585.1 bacterium | reverse complement strand
GGGCGAGCCGGATTTTTGCATTTTATGCGAAAAAAGTTTCCAAATTCAAAAATAATCGGTTATGAATACGCGCTATTGCCGTTTTTCCTGGCAAAAGTCCAAAATTGGTTTAAAAAAAACAATCTTGATATTAGAAGAAATGACATATTCAAAGTTAATTTAAGCAAAACTGATTTGGTATATTGTTTTTTAAGCGTAAAAATGATGAAATTGCTTAAGGATAAATTTTTGAAAGAATTAAAGCCCGGAACGCAAATTGTAAGCTATCAATTCAGACTGCCGGAATTTGAACCGATAAAAGTTGTTATAGGAGATAAGCCCGGCGAGAAGATATATTTTTATAAAATTAAATAATTTATAGTCAAGGAATTTGAATATTCCCGACTACTGTTAGTGCCCTTTGGGCATAACTTGATTTTAATTATGGTGGCTATAGTTCAACGGTTAGAACATCGGCTTGTGGTGCCGATGATGAGGGTTCGATTCCCTCTAGCCACCCAATACAGTACTTAATATAACTTTGTTTCTAGGCTTAGTTATTACAAAAACCAGCTTATCGGCGGGTTTTTGTTTTGTCTTAAAAACATTATAATTCTATGGCCCACCTTGGTGTAAAAACACTATCTGATATAGACGCCTTTTCAATTTCGCTTGTCTTAAAACTTTTATGCACGTCTGACTGTGCACCATCTTTTTCAATTTCCCAAACGTGCAACAATTCATTTTCTGTTGGTGGGTATCTTAATGAGTATGGCTCTACTAATCTTACTGAGCCATGATACATAACTATTGCGCATAGCCTATTTCTTGCAGCATGACGAATCTGATCTAATGCGGATGGCCCTGTCTCCCAATTTACAGATGGAAATAGTTCACGAGAAACTAGCTGTCCACTTGCACTAGGCATGGATTGTAATTCTTGTTTTGCCAATTCTGGTTGTAGCCACCAAGCTAGGGCATCTTCTAAATCTGAAAGAAAGGTAGCAACTAGTGGAAGATTTGTTATTTGATGATCTAGTTGTTGCTCCCAACTAGACATTAGTGCGGCTTCGTTAATCACGCTCATGATTTGATTCACTGATGGTGATGGTATGTTTTTATATTTAAATTTAGCTATCGCAATATTTTTGGCTAGCATTGGTTTTATTTCTTTTCTGAAATTTCGACTGATATTAACAACGTCATAAACATCTCGAGCTCTGCCATTTCTCTCGTAAAGAGCACGTGATTTTTCAGCAAGAACTTCGTTGATAGAATAACTAAGAACTTTGGGAGTGGGGGTAAACTCGTCTGAAAAGGTGTGGTGAATATTACGTAACTGCGGACCATCCACTAATAACTCATCTTGAGTAATATCAAATTTAACTCTCGGAAGAGACTTGGGCGCACCACCAAGCGGACCATTATAAGATATTTTTGCTTGAAAAGATATATTCCCTCTAAAATTATTATACTCCTCGACCTTCCAGTCATGCCTAGGAAACACTAGCCCTGAATTATTCTCAACCCAAGTTATTGCTTCTTCGAGATATGAAATAATCAAATCTCTAGTTATTATTTGTTCTTTTGGTATTGTAAAATCTAAATCCTCTGAAAACCTATAGGTTTCAAAATAGCATTTTTTTAAACAAGTCCCTCCTTTAAAAACCCATTGTGAAAGATTTTTATGGACTGACACTGCATTGAGAATCCAGCCAATCACATAATCCTTTTGAACGGTTGTGGGCTGAAGCGAGTAATGTCTTGAAAGTTCTAGTATTTCAGCTTTTGGTATCATACAATTACTTCAGTAATAAATTAATTCTTAAATTCCACTTACTAACTATACCACCGGTTTTTGCCCCGTCAGGGTCAAGATTGGATAATCCTTTTGAAATGTGATCATGACATAATTGAATCCAGTTTTTAGATACAGGTGCATTTAATTTTTCTGCTAGAAAACCAAGACGTTTAAATATAGCCCCCCGATTGTATTTAAGAGCATATTCAAGTAACAAATCAGGACTACATAAATCTGAATTCCAATATTGCTCAACAACATCAATAGTGTGCATACCTCCACCACCAAATCGTGGCAAATCTAAAATATCAATTATCATTCTACTAGGATCAGCAATTTTAACCATACTACTTCCAAACCATACCTTTTTTACACCAAAATCAAAATCTTTTTTTATCGTTCTAGTGCGAACCTTGATGCCTCCTATTGTTTGTATATTTTTTCTTTGAGGCAAAAGAGTAACAACTGAAATACTGTTAAATATTTGTTCTGTTAATCCCCAATGTTCTGCTGCTGACCAACCAGATATATACGCTGGCTTAAAAATATCCAAAAGTATAGGCCATAAATTTTCTATAGCAGGGGTTGGAGTTGAAGATGATAACGGAACAATTGTATATATTCCACGTTTCAATCTTTGAAGCCATCCCTTTTTTGAAAGACGACTTAATATTTGATTCGCTGTTTTTTTCTTAAAATGATAAAGCTTAATTAAATCATCAGCACTTATGATATTTTGTTCTATCGCGGAAAAATGACTAATTATTTTTCGTTCTTGAGTGCTAAGCCCTGCATTTTTATGATTATTCATATATTATAACTGTTATTAATAACATATATTGTCTTTAGTTACATTTATAGTATATAACATTATTTCATTTAATACAATACAATGTTTTTTAGTTACATAATTAGTAATTATTTACATCTATAATATATATTTTAAAAAATAGTTGTTTTTTGCAATTGTTTATTACAAACATATTCTCTTTAACACTGGCCATATATTCCATATTCGAAATAATAGCTATAATATCGTTCTGAAATTGACCCAAAACAAATTTCATGAAAAATACTCCTAATGCTATAATAATGTTAGGAGTATTTTTTAATTCTAACTATTGGATTTATGAAACAACTTAATAATACTTTAATTGTAATAGCTGGTTTTGCTGGTAGCGGAAAATCAACCGTATCAAAAATATTATCAAAAAAATATTCAATTCCGAGACTGGAAATTGATTTTTTTGGAAGAGAATCTATAAAGATGGATGAGTTAAAAAATATTAGTGCTGATAAAAAATTTGCTATTTCTTACAAAATAACATTTAAGCTGGCTAAAGAATTATTAAACAACGGACAGAGTGTTATTTTGGATATAAATATGTGCAACCCATTATCCTGGCAAGAATTATCAAAAATCAGAAAATATAACAAAAAAATATTTATACTTAAATGCCCATTTGAAATTTGTAAAAAAAGAGTTGGCGAAAGATTTTTATTAAGCCCCAAAAAACAATTGATCGACGGATGGAATGTGGATGAAGTAAAATATAAATGGGATTTTATTGAGAAAAAAAACTATAAATCAATTATAAAAATAGATGCAGCGCAAAATATTAAAAAAGTTGTTAAGGCAATAATAGATTTAATATAATTATTTTGAGTATGGTTTTGTCGGCCATTAAGAAAAAATCGGAAATAAAAGAAACTCTTAAACAAATATAATAATTTTCCTATTTATTTGATTTTTAATTGTAAAAACAATTAGCAAAAACATAGATTAATATAGTATTAATAACTTTTTAACGCAATAATAATTAAATAATATTATAATATAAATATAATTTATTTATAATATTAATATTATGAAACTTAAAAAAGTTATTTTTATAGCATTAGGATTAATAGTATTGTTTTGTTTTAGTTTTTCCGCTGTTTTGGCTGCTGAATTTAAATTTGCCAAGGAGGGCGGAAATATTACTGTTAGTTCGGGAGAGGCAGTAAAGAATTTATACGCGGCCGGGAATATTGTTTCAATTGACGGCGAGGTGCAAAAAGATTTATACGCGGCGGGAAATATAGTTACAGTCGGTGGTAGTGTTGAGGACAATGTTTGCGCGGCCGGCGGAACCGTTGTAATCAAGAATAATGTTGGGGGAAATGTTCACGCTGCCGGCGGCAGTATCGTTATTGAAGGAAACATAGCGGAAGATTTATTTCTGGCAGGCGGAAATATATTAATATCAAAATCCGCGTCTGTTAAAGGCGATATT
>DAOWAM010000007.1 GCA_030634585.1 bacterium | reverse complement strand
ATAAAAGAAATCTTTTTACAGCCTCATACGTTTTTTTTGTCTCTAAAACACGACCGGCAGTCAAAAAATAGGTTTTGATTCCTTTTTTTCCACTTTTTTCCCGTTGTTTGTTAATAATCTTTCTCAAAAGCAAAGAAACTAACCGTCCGCTAGAATCATCACTGAGAATGGTATCATAATCAGTTATTCTCTCTTTCAATTCCAACACTAAACGAGCTAATGATCTAATTAATTCTTTCTTTTTAAAAAGCATTGTTTTCATCTTGTCTACTAATTGATCAAAATTAATTGTTCCGTCTATTTTTTTGTTTGCTTCTTGATCGTCCATTCGCTTAGACAATTGTTTGGCTTCTTCTTTTTCTAAATTAATAGATTGTTTTTCAAAAGACATAGTTAAAATTTGATATTTAAATTTATCTATTTTTATTATAGCATAATTATTTCTTAAGTCAATATCAAAAATGTTTTATATTAAATAATTCATTTCACTGGATTTGCCAAGACTTACCCCAACACCAAATCCCAACGATAGATTGATTTATATAGAAAAGATCAAATTGCGAAAACGACTACCCCTGAATGACATAGAGACGACTTCATTCTTTGTTTATTGTCAGTTTCTCTTTCAAATTAGTGCGAGACTACACCCCCCCCCAGTTTTTAAAAAACTGGGATTGGGCTTGCCAATTTATTTTCTTCTCTTTAAGATAAAAAGTGAATTAAATTATTCTATCAATGAAGTTAACTACTAATCAAAAATACTTAATTGCTTTAAGCGCTTGTTTAGATCAATTGGGTCCAAAACTATTTCGCCAATTAACTACTTCCTTTAGTTCTCCTCAACAAGCATTCAATAGTTCGTCTGATCAACTAATTAGAATTGGGTTTTCTTCAAAAAAAGCGAAACAATTTATCCAACAACGTAGTAAAATTAATTTAGATAAAATTTTACAAATTATTGAGCAAGAAGATATTAAAATAGTTACTTTATTTGATAAACATTATCCCGCTTTATTAGCAGAAATCTACGATCCACCGGTAATTTTATTTTACAAAGGGAAACTAGGGAAAAATGAAAAACATCCCTTGGCTATAGTCGGTACAAGAAAAGTAACTTATTACGGTCAACAAGCAATTGATAAAATTGTTCCTGATTTAGTAAATTGTGGGTTAACTATTATTAGCGGATTGGCCTTTGGCTGCGACAGTTTAGCACATCAAATCACTTTAAAAAATAAGGGTCGCACCTTGGCCATCTTAGGCACAGGAATAGATAAACAAAGTATTTATCCAAAAAGTAATCAACAATTAGCACAAAAGATTATCGAACATAATGGAGCGTTAATTTCCGAATTCCCTCCTGGCACCCCTCCTTATAAAAGTCATTTTCCATCACGTAATCGAATTATTTCTGGTTTATCAACGGCTACATTGGTGATTGAAGCGCCTTTTATTTCTGGCGCATTGATTACTGCTCGTTTTGCCTTAGAACAAAATCGTGAAGTATTGGCTATTCCAGGAAGCATTTTTAGTAAAAACTCGGCTGGTTCAAATCGGTTAATCAAGTACGGAGCAAAAGCAATTACCAACGCGCAAGACATTTTAGATATCTTTAACTTAAAATTAACAACCAAAAAAGAATTAAAGATTTTACCGAAAAGTAAAGAAGAAAAAACACTTTATCAGCTTTTATCTGATCAACCAATTCACGTTGATCAATTAGTTATAAAATCAAACTTGGCCACGGCGCAAGTTAACGCCACCTTGACTATTTTAGAAATAAAAGGATTAATTAAACATATCGGCCATAGTAATTATTTAAAAATAAGATGAAATTAATTATTGTTGAATCACCAACCAAGGCAACTACTATCAGCAAATTCTTGGGAAAAGAATTTACTGTCGTCGCTTCTTACGGACATACACGCGATTTACCTCGTGGTAAATTAGGAATTGATGTTGAACATGATTTTCAACCTACTTATGTTATTCCAACAAAAAAAAGAAAGATATTAAATCAATTAAAAAAAATAGCTAAAACAAGTGACGTTGTTTATTTTGCTTCTGACGCCGATCGAGAAGGAGAAGCAATTGCTTGGCATCTACAACAGAGTATTATCCAAGCAGGTAAAGAAAACAAACGAATCGTTTTCCACGAAATTACTAAATCAGCAATTACCGACGCTATAAAACAACCTCGGCAAATTAATCAAAATTTAGTTGACGCGCAACAAGCGCGACGTATTTTAGATCGTTTAGTTGGTTATAAATTATCTCCATTACTCTGGAAGAAAATTGCGCGACATCTTTCTGCCGGTCGCGTTCAATCCCCTACCTTGCGTTTAATCGTGGAGCGAGAACAAGAAATTAAAAAGTTTAAACCACAAGAATATTGGAATATTCAAGGAGCGTTTACTAAACAAAGCTCTAATTTTGAAGCCAAATTACTCAAAATAGACAATAAGAAAATTGACAAGTTTGCTTTAACAAATGAAAAAGAAGCTCAACAAATTATTGATCAATTAGAGACAGCTACTTTTATTGTTGAAAACATTAAACAAAAAGAAACTAATCGTTCACCACTTCCGCCGTTTACCACAAGTACCCTACAACAACAAGCTAATCAACAGCTTGGTTTCAGTGGTACAAAAACAATGTTTGTTGCGCAAAAATTATATGAAGGAATCAAATTAGATAAAAAAGAAACACAAGGTTTAATTACTTATATGCGTACCGACTCGTTTAATCTATCTGATAAATTTTTACAAGAAACCCAACAATTTTTGAAAAAAGAATACGGCGCTAATTACTCTTTATCAGAACCCCGCCGTTATAAAGTTAAAACTAAATTAGCGCAAGAAGCGCACGAAGCAATTCGTCCTACCTTTCCTGATTATTTGCCAGAAAAAATACAAGCAGACCTTTCTCCCGACCAATTTAAGCTTTATCAATTAATTTGGCGACGAACAATCGCTAGTCAAATGCCATCAGCAAAAGTTCTAAATACTTCTGTTGATTTACAAAGTAAACAATATATCTTCCGCGCTAATGGAGCACAAATTAAGTTTGACGGTTATTTAAAACTTTATCCGGACAAGTTCACTATTTCTATTCTTCCATCTTTTAAACTAAAAGAAGTAATAGATTTAATTAAATTAGAAAAAATTCAAAGTTTTACTCAACCACCTCCCCGTTTTAACGATGCCTCTTTAGTTAAAGCACTGGAAGAATTTGGTATTGGTCGACCATCTACTTACGCGCCAATTATTAAAACAATTCAACAACGAGGATATGTTGTTCGCCAACAAAGAAAATTTCAACCTACTGAAATAGGAACTATGGTTAATAATTTATTGGTTGAGCATTTTCCGCATATCGTTGATTATCAATTTACCGCCAAATTAGAAAATCAATTAGACGACATTGCACAAGGAAAAAAAGAATGGATCACCGTAATTAAAGATTTTTATCAGCCATTTAGTGCTAATTTAAAAAAGAAAGAACAAGAAATTTCTAAAGAAAAAATTATGCCGGAAAAAACGGATAAATTATGTCCGAAATGTAATAGTCCATTGGTAATAAAAATTAGCCGTTTTGGCAAATTTTTAGCTTGTTCTAACTTTCCAAAATGCCGATATACCGAGTCATTGAAACCAGCAGAAAAGAAATATACTGGAGTTAGCTGTCCACAATGCGAAAAAGGACAAATTATTGAGAAAAAAACGAGAAAAAACAGAATATTTTACGCTTGTGATCGTTGGCCCGATTGTAAATTTGCTTTATGGAATAAACCAATCCCATCCACTGACCAACAGACATCAGCCAATGAGAAAAATCCGCCGGTGCCAGGACGAAAATGCCCAAAATGTGATAGTTTGTTAGTCGAGTTCGGCAAAAATAAAAAGATAAAATGTAGCAATAAAGAATGTGATTATATAGAAAATCCATCGACCAAAGAAAAAAAATAAAAATACTAATAAAAAACAATGGTTATTGCTGTATAACCATTGTTTTTTATTTTAAAATATATTTGAAAGAATTACTCTCGAAAAGCAATTTCCTGAATTTCAAGATCCGCTCGTAATGACAACGAAGCAAACTTAAAAGCAAACCTTTCTTGTCCAATTGCTAGTTTAACTATTTCCTTGTTATCCTGTATTATTCTTGAAGCAAATTGAAGCGCTAAACCATTTTGTTTTACGGCTTGTAAGACTATCTCTGGATTATTTTGTAAGTTTTGGGTAGCAAAACAAAGAGCGTACCCATCATCAATTACCGCCAGAGAAACAATCTCTTTATTATCGCGGATTTTTATTGGCGCGTCTTTAAGAAATTTAAATCCGCCAACTTGAGAAATCTTTTCTTTGGCCTCGGCTACCGATATTTCTCTTACTTCTTTAAAATTTTCTTTGTTCATAATTTTTAATTTAAGATGTATTGTTTAATTCTTAATCTTAAGATAGCGCGAATTTAATCTCTTGTCAAATATTCACAACGCAAATTAATCCTCTCCATTTTTACCAAAGTCATTCTAAATCCTTGGCGAAAGATGACTGATGCTACGACGTGACAAAGAAAAATAAATATCTTGTCCCTAAAATCAGACCGGGGGATGTTTTACCTATATTCACCCTGAAATAGTGGCTGCCAAGCAGGATTTAACGAGGTTGCCATAGTAACACCCCTACGTCCTCGGGTGGAGTTCCACCTGGATTTCATCCGGCGGTTCCGTCTTGGGAACTGGTTGACAAAGAATTAGAACTTTGATAAGATTTAAAATAGAAAAAAGGAGGTGCAAAAATGTCAGATCTTAAAGCTCCGAAAGGTAAATTTCGTGTTGTTTGTGTTGATACTTTCGATGAAATTGATTGGGTAGAGGCCGATGTTCTTACTCTCAAAAAAGCAAAGAAAATTGCTCGTAAAAAGAGTGGTAATATGCTTCGCGCATATGTTTATGACGATCAAGGTATTTGTCATTTTTTTTCAGGAACATATTAAAAATTATTTTTACAAACAAAAACGAGACCTGTTCTTGAATACAAGAACAGGTCTCAATCTTAATTATTTCTAATTTTCATTTTTTCGATCACTATCATTTTTCTAAAATCTGCTTAACTAAATTATCTAATTCTTCTTGACTATAAAACTCAATAATAATCTTTCCTTTATCCCCCTGTTTTTTAATTTCTACTTTTGTTCCTAAAAATCCACCTAGCTGTTCTTGTTTATTTTTTAAATCAAAATCAATTTGTTTAAACTTAGTTGATTTATTTTTAACTTTTTTTATTTCTTCTTCTAGGTCACGAACTGACACTCCCAATTGAACAATTTTTTGAAAGGCGCGTAATTGCGTTTCTTTGTTTTTTAAGGACAACAATGCCTTGGCATGCCCTTCCGAAATTATTCCTTGTTGTAATGCTCGTTGAATTTCTTCTGATAAATCTAATAAACGTAATGTATTAGCTACTGCTGAACGTGATTTACTTAATCGATGAGCAATTTCTTCTTGATTTAGATTAAATTCATCAATTAACTGTCGATAAGCTCGCGCGCGTTCCATTGGATTTAAATCTGCTCGTTGCACATTTTCAATTAAAGACAATTCTAATTTCTCTTGTTGATTAGCTTGTCGAATAATAACTGGTATTTGATTTAATTCTAATATCTTAGACGCTCTTAATCGACGCTCACCAGCAATCAATTGATATTTGCCCGCACTAATTTCAGTAACAATTAATGGCTGAATAATACCGTGTATTTTAATTGAATCAACTAATTCTTGTAAATATTGTTCATCAAAATCTTGTCGTGGCTGTAATGGATTAACTTGAATGTCTTGCGGATTAACTTGTAAAACAGATCCTAGTTGATTAGTTGAAGAAATTATTGTTTTTTTAACAGGAATCAAAGACCCTAAACCTCTTCCCAATGACATAAAATTAATTATTAGTAATAAATAAAACTTCTTTTGATAAACGTTGATAAGCTCGCGCGCCAGAAGATTTGGGCGCATATTCTAAAATTGATTGTCCAAAACTTGGCGCCTCCGCTAAACGAACACTTCGAGGAATAATTGTTCGAAAAACATAATAAGGAAAGTTCTGGTACAATTCTTGCCATACTTCCCGTGAAAGTTTACTTCTTCGATCATACATCGTTAAAATTGAACCTAAAACTTTTAAATCCGGTTTAATATCTTGTTTGATCAAATTAATTGTTGTTAATAATTGACCTAATCCTTCTAAAGCATAATATTCTGTTTGAACCGGAATTAATAATTGTTCCGCAGCGACTAAGCCACAAATAGTTAGTAAACCTAATGAGGGAGGACAATCAATAATAATAAAATCATATAGTTTATCAACTTCGACTAATAAATCAGCTAAATAATATTCTCGACGTTCTAAATTGATTAATTCTACGTTAGCACCAGATAAATCAGGTGTAGATGGAATCAATTTTAATTTTTGTTGTTTAGTGGGGATAATTGCTTCATTAATATTAATTTGTTTAGTTAATACTCGATAAATATTTTTATTCAACTCTGAAGGACGAAAACCAAAGCCAGAAGTCGTATTGGCTTGTGGATCAAGATCAATTAATAAAACATCTTTCCCTAAAAAGGCTAAATAGGTTGCTAAATTAATTGCGGTAGTTGTTTTACCTGTTCCTCCTTTTTGATTAACAATTGAAATAATCATATTTTTATTATTGTCCAAACTTATTTTACCTTGCTAAATTAATTTTGACAAGTAACAGTTTTTACTATAAAATAAAGATGCATTTGCCGGGATGGCGGAACTGGTAGACGCGCACGACTCAAAATCGTGTGAGCGTAAGCTCGTGAGGGTTCAAGTCCCTCTCCCGGTACCAGATTAAAATTGACTTATTTTAAATAATTTATTAAGATAATTATAAGATATATTCCTTAATAACGCGGGGTAGAGCAGTTTGGCAGCTCGCCAGGCCCATAACCTGGAGGTCGTAGGTTCAAATCCTACCCCCGCTACCAAAATTATATATTTATGAGCTCGGCCTACTTCCCCTAGGTCACTTAGTGACCGGGGTCCCGGCACTTTAGTGTATTAGGGATCGGGCCGAGTTATTCATATTTGATAAGTCTAGGCAGGGTAGCTCAGTGGTAGAGCGAGGGTCTCATAAACCCTATGTCGCGGGTTCAATTCCCGCCCCTGCTACCAATAAACTATCGAGTTTTAATCTCGATAGTTTTTACAATATATAAAATCTTAGAGATGGTTGTTATTTTTTAGCCAACGCTAATAATTCCGACCAACGTCGATCAATTTCTTTTTGAATTCGTTGTAAAAGTTTTTTATTTCTTGGTTTGAATAAATGTCGGAATCTTCCTTGTGGCTTTAAAAATTCGGTAATCGGTATTTTTTTTAACGGTTGATGCGTAATTTTGTAAACTCCAGATTTTACTTCATAAAGAGGCCAAAAACAAGTATCAACGGCTAAATCCGCAATTTTTATTGTTAGATCGCCAGAAAATTTCCAACCAAGTGGACAAGGAGAAAGCACATTAATAAAACTAGGGCCTTTGACCGCTAACGCCTTTTTTACTTTATTGGATAAATCTTGCCAATATCCAATTGACGCTTGCGCCACATAATTAATCTGATGCGCGACAATAATTTTAGTTAAATCTTTTCTTAATAATTCTTTTCCTTGTTTTACTTTTCCTACCGGTGTAGTTGTTGTCGCCGCTCCAAATGGCGTAGCTGAAGAGCGTTGTATTCCGGTATTCATATATGCTCCATTATCATAACAAATATAAAGAAAATTATGACGTCGTTCCAACGCCCCAGACAATGACTGTAATCCGATGTCAGTAGTACCACCATCACCGCCAAAAACAACAAATTTAATTTCTTTTTTAATTTTACCTTTTTTCTTCAAGGCGCGATAAGCTGATTCCACACCAGAAATAGTTGCTGCCGCATTTTCAAAAGCAGAATGAATCCAAGGAATTCTCCACGCCGTTTGTGGATATAAAGAAGTAGTCACTTCTAAACAACCCGTGGCCGAAGCAACCACAACTGGCTGATTAATTTCTCGAAGAATATGACGCGCAATTAATGGCGCAGCACAACCTCGACAACTACGATGTCCTGGACTTAGTTTACTGGGTTGATTAAGTATTCTTTTCAAATTATCCATTGTTTTTAATTTCTTAAACCAATATATTTTATTTTTTGATTATATTTTTTAGCCAACAAATCTTGAAAAACTTTACTAATTTGTTCTATTTTTATATCTCGCCCACCAATGCCAAAAACATAACTTTGAACTATTGGTTGCTTATTTGGTAAATTAAATAAAGCATTCCGAATTTCGCTAACCAATGGCGGATAAGCGCCAAAACTAAAAGAACGATCTAAAACACCAATTATTTTAATATTTTTTAACACCCGAGCAACTTCCATATAAGGAAATGGACGGAACATTTTTATTTTTAACAATCCTACTTTTTTGCCCTGTTTCCTTAAATTATCAACCGTCTGTTTAACTGTTCCAACAGTAGAAGACATAGTCACAATCACCGCTTGCGCGTCATTCATTCTATATTTTTCAAAATAATTATATACTTGGCCACTAATTTTTGAAAACTCTTTGCCAATCAACAAAAAATTCTTTTTAGCTATTGCTATTGCTTCTTGTTGTTGTCGTTTTATTTCAAATAAATAATCTGGTAATACTAATGGTCCAACAGTAACCGGATGTTCAGTATCTAATAAAGAATGTTTAGGATGATATTTTCCTAAAAACTTTTTAACTATGGAATCAGAGTATAATTTAACATTTTCTACACCGTGACTAGTAATAAATCCATCTTGCATAATCATTACCGGTAAACTAACGCCTTTACTCTCGGCTAAACGAACAGCAATTAAAGTATATTCATAAGCTTCCTGCGCGCTTTCACAATAAATCTGAATCCAACCATGATCTCGCGTTCCCATTGAATCTGAATGATCACAATGGATATTAATCGGTGCAGAAATTGCCCGATTAACTACATTCATTACAATCGGTAAACGCAAGCCAGACGCTACTCCTAATATTTCCCCCATCAACGCTAAACCAGCCGAGGAAGTAGCAGTCATCGCTCGTACCCCAGCTGCTGACGCACCAACAACCACACTTTGTGCTGAATGTTCTGATTCCACTGGTACTAATTCCGTATCCACTACTCCATCAGCCACAAATTGCGCATATTTCATTATAATTGGTGTTTGTGGAGTAATCGGATAAGCGGCTATTACCTCAGGATTAATTTGGCGCATGGCTTGTGCTGACGCTTCCGCCCCAGTAATGGCCACTATTTTAAAATTATTTTGTTTAATTTTATTCATTTTTTATTTTCTTTAATCATTTTGATTGCCTTAACTGGACAAGTAGTTGCGCAAATACCACATCCTTTACAATGCTTATAATCAATTACTATTTTACCATTTACTAAATGTATTGCATGTTCTGGACACAGATTAACACAAGCCATACATTTAATACATTTGTTATGATCAACGATTGGTCGTTGATCTCGCCAATTTCCAGTTTGATATTTAGTTGCGTTTCCCGCTTGAGTAATTAACCCGCCCGGAAGAACTTCTCGCCAATTTTTTAATTTATCTGTCTTAAAAGTAATCTTTTTATTTCGTTGACTATTAGATATTCCTCGGCCACTATTGATAATCGCTTGATAACCGGATTTAATCGCTGTTAAATTAGCAGTAATTAATTGTTGATCTAATAATTTATGAGAAAATTTCTTTTTAGCCACTAATAATAAATTTTCTAATTTAACAATTTTACTCAACTTGACTAATTGCCCTAACAAAACAACATTAGCAAAATTCTTCTTTAATAATTCTAGAGCAATTGATGAAGCGTCAAACGTATAAATTTTACCAACAAAAGATATTTTTTTTCTAATTTGTTCAACCGTTAACGACGTGTTTACCAAAACAAAGCCTTGTTTATCAAGACCTTTAGCCACATCAATAAAATCGAGTAAACTCGGATCAATCACTACCACAACCTGAGGAGAAACAACCGCAGAATGAATTTTAATTGGTCGACGACTAATACGAACAAATGCTTGCATCGGCGCACCTTGTCGAGCTGGACCATAATTAGGAAAAGCTTGTACAAACTTACCCTCTTTAATTGCTGATTCCGCTAAAAATTGAGCAGCGCTTTTTGCTCCTTGACCAGCTCGCGCATAAAAAGAAATTTCATACATAAATTCACCAAATCAAATTTATAATTGAAAAGATTTATTTTTTTCGCAATTATTTTATCTCATCTTCACTACCTTCATTTTCCTCTTGTTCTTGTAAATCTTCTTCTTGTTTTTGAGAACTTTCCTCTCCGCTTATTTTTTCTTTAATTTCACTCGCTTTTTCTTTAATCCGATCAATTGTTTTAGCAGTTTTTTCTATTCCTTCAGTAATTTTTTCTTCCGCTTGCTCTTTAAAATTCTCTGCTTTCTCTTTAAAGTCATCTAATTTTTCTTTAAAATCCTCTGCTTTCTCTTTGATTTCTTCTCTCGTTTCTTTACCTGATTTTGGCGCTAATAAAATACCAGCGAAAAATCCAATGATTGTTCCAAAAACAATCACTAAAAAACCTTTTTTCTTTTTTTCAGCCATGATTTTAAAATTAATGATTAATTATTATTGTTTTTATTTTACCATGTTTTTTATTTTTGGTAAAATAAATAAGTGTATAAAATAAACAAATAAATTATTTATGACAACTACTGTTCTTTCTTTCTTAGCTGGACTAGCCTTCCTTTTATTGGGAATGATCAAGCTCAGTGAAAAAATGGGCCAAGTTCTTGGCGTAAAAATTAGACAATTCATAAAATACTTAGCCAAAAAACCGATTCATGGCATTGGCCTGGGTGCTCTGTCTACTGGTATTTTTCAAAGTAGCGCCGCAATTATTGTATTAACGATAGGTATGGTTGGCGCTGGACTAATTACTTTTGAACATTCATTGCCACTTATTTTAGGCGCGGGTATCGGCACCACCATTACTGCTCAATTAGTTGCTTTTCGCGTTACTACTATTGCTCCGTTAATAATTTTAATTGGCACCCTAATTTGGCTATTGGGCAGAGATAAATTAAAAGATTGGGGTAAAGTTATTTTTTATTTTGGTTTACTTTTCTTCGGATTAGGATTAATTAGTCAAGTTGTTGGCTTGATAAAAAACAATGCGGTTTTTATGAACTTATTATCTAACCTTAACAATCCTTGGCTGGGTGTTCTATTCGGAATAATTATTACTATTATTTTACAAAGCAGTTCGGCTACCACCAGTTTATTAGTTATTTTTGGGCAACAAGGATTAATTAATATTCAAGTCGCTATTCCGATTATTTTAGGCGCTAACATAGGCACTACCTTTACGCCCTTTCTCATTAGCTTGCGAGGAGGGATTAATACCAAAAGAGCTGGTTTATCAAATATCATATTTAAATTAATTGGTGTACTAATCGTTCTGCCGTTAATACCCTGTCTATTAACTATTCTAAAATCATTAACAACCAGTCCCAGCCAACAAATAGCTCATGGACATCTTTTATTTAACTTGTTTATTATTGCTATTTTCTTTTTCTTATTAAAACCATTTGCTAAATTGATTAAAAAAATAATCCCTGGACAAGAAGAAATGCTACCTTTATGGCCAGAATATATCAATAAAAAATATTTGGTTAATCCGAAATTAGCTCTGTCAGCCATTCGTAAAGAACTGACTAGAGGTAATCGCGTAGTCAAAAAAATGTTTGTTTTATCTGAAAAAATAATCATTCGTTTTGATAAAACTAAAATGGAAAATGTTTTTTATTTAGAATCGATAATCGATAATCTGCAAGAGGAAATTATTAGTTTTATTAATAAAGTTCCAAAAAATAAATTAACCGAAACAGAAGCAACAACATTAATTTATTATTCGGCGATTACCGATAATATCGAACGAGCAGCTGATCGGATTGATAATTTAGCTAGACTAGCAAGACATAAACATCGTCAGCAGGTCCATTTCTCTTCTCAAGGTAAAAAAGAAATAGCAGAAATAAATCAATTGTTAACCGCCACACTTAACGATATTACTAATTTACTTAAAAATGATAATCCGCAAACAATAAAAAATATTTTATCTCGCCAAAACAAAATCAAAAACACAATAGAAATTAGTAAAGAAAATCATTTAAAAAGATTTTACGCCAGCGCTGATTTAGTGGCTGACGGACCAATGTTTAATAATTTGTTAATTAATTTCCAACAAATATCAAAACACTGTTGCTATATCGCCCACTATATTGACAAACTGTCTTTCCGTAAATAAAAGATTTTCTTTTTTACTATAAACATCCACCCTTGGAGGCAGGGGTGGATGTTTATGTTTTTGAATATACAAATTTATTTAATCAATTTAATCACTTGCATCGGACAAATGGGCGCACATTTACCACATTGCTGGCATTTTTTCTGATCAATAATAGCTTTACCGTCAGTGCCTATTTTAATCGCTCCATACGGACAAACTGACACGCACATTCCGCAACCAATACATTTTTCTTGGTCAATTTTATACATAGACTATTAAACCTATTAATTTTCTAATCCAACGAAGAAAAGAATTAGACCGACAAAAAAGATAGTTAACCCTAACAATCCAAGAAAAACTTTTACAAATAACGGCCACCACCAAACAATTAAGCCATAAACTCCAAAGGCCATAATTAGAAGACCAATAATGATCAGTAAGATTTTTTTCATAATTTTAATTAAAATTAATTTTTAAGATTTTCTGTTTGTCGATTAAAAATTCGTAAAAAGAAATAAGCTAATACGCCTCCCACTAAAGCGGTAATTAATTGTGGCCAACTCATCATTATTGCTACTTTGGAAGCTACTGCTTTGTTTAAAAGCAAATTGATTACAATTGAGCTAGTACTAAATAAGAAGATGGCCTTTAACCCACTAGACACAACTACCCCTAACCAATAGTTTTTGTCTCTAAGCCAATTAAAAACAATTATTAACAACGCATTGCTAATCATAATGAAAGGAATTATTGGTGCTAATACAGGTGGCAATAAACCGAATGATAAAGCAATCACGCTAGGGATTAAACAAATAAAAAGAGCTGTTGGCAGACCCAATAAAGCTACACTAATAAATAAAACTGCATTAACAATTGGCCCTGTAATTGGTTGACAATGAAATAATGGTACAATTACCGCAATAGCAATTAATGAAATAGCTTTGGCCAAAGCAATAATTGTTTTTTTGTTTGTTAACTGATTAACTAAAACTTTTGTTTTTTCCATATTTTTATTTTTCTAATTATTAATGTGTCTTTTTGCTGGTTAATATTTTATATCCCTCTCTTTCTTTGCGCGAGTATTTAGTATGACAAATACGATTAATTTTGCTCTGCTGAGTAAAATATTCATGATAAATTTGTTTTACAATTGGATTTTCATGCGCCAATCTTATTTTTTTATGTCGATCAATTTGATAAAGACCCTTGGCTCTTGCTTGTCTAATTTCTGGATCAGTCGGCACTGGTTGTCCACCGCCACCAATACAACCACCTGGACAAGCCATTACTTCCACATAATCATATCGACGTGGATCTTTTTTTAATTCTTCTAAAATTAATTTGGCATTACCAATTCCATCTACGGTGACCACTTTAATTACTTTATTTTTAATTTTGACTTGTGCTTTTTTGACTCCTTCCATTCCTCGCATTTTAACCAAATTAAATTTGGTTAAATTTTTGCCAGTCAGACGAGCATAAGCGGTCCGCAAAGCAGATTCCATTACTCCGCCCGAAGCTCCATAAATTACTCCAGCACCAGAAGGAATTCCTAACGGATCATCTAACTTTTCTGGGGCAATTTTCTTTAAATCAATTTGATGTTTAATTAGTAAATAAGCCAATTCACGAGTAGTTAACACATAATCTACTGGTAGTAATCCGTTAATTTTTAATTTTGACTGCGTAATTTCATATTTTTTAGCTACACAAGGCATAATTGAAACGACGATGATGTTTTTTGGATTGACTTTCATTTTTTTCGCCCAATAAGTTTTTATTAAACCGCCTAGAATAATATGTGGTGAACGAACAGTGGTTAATTGACTAATTAGTTTTGGCGCGTAAAACTCAACAAATTTTACCCAAGCCGGACAGCAAGAAGTAAACATTGGTAGTTTTTGTTTATTTTTAATTCGATCAATTAATTCTTTCGCTTCTTCCATGGTGGTAAAATCAGCTCCTACACTAACATCAAATACTTTATCGAAACCCAATTGTCTAATTCCGGCAGATAATTTCTGAGTAATTGGCGTTCCTAAAGAAATACCAAACTCTTCGCCAATACT
>DAOWAM010000021.1 GCA_030634585.1 bacterium | reverse complement strand
TGAAGCGTCAACTGTACAAAAAACGCAAGAATTAATTAATCGAGTAAATAAAAAACTGATTGAGCATTTAGTCAATTTGGGAATAGCCAAGGAAAAGATTAAAACAACTAATTATCAAATTAATCCTCGTTATGAATGGGACAGAGAAAGTGGCGAACGTCGATTGGCTAGTTATCAAGGCGCAGTTGATTTATTAGTTAAAATAAATGATTTTGCTAAATTAGATAAAGTTGTTGATCAGGCAGTTAAACAAGGCGCTAATCAGATTAAACAAATTAGTTTTAAAGTTGAAGATGAAGACGGAGCTAAATCTGAAGCGAGAAATCAAGCAATTAGTAAAGCTAAAGATAAAGCAAAGGAAATTGCGCGAGTGTCTGGTCTATCTTTAGGTAAATTAATCAATGTTCAAGTACAAGAAAATAATTATTATTCTGTGTCTCGAGCAATGTATGCGGGAGGTGGTGAAATAGCAGAGGAATCAATCGGAACACAATTAGAACCAGGAGAAAATAAGATTTCGGTAACCGTGATATTAAGTTATGAAATTAAATAAAGAATTCGAACAAAAATTCAATGTATAAACTTAAATATTAAATATTTTAAGGAAATGAATAAAAAAATGATAGGCTTAATTTTAATCATCTTTTTTTTAGGTATTTTTTTAAATTCAGCACCTGTTTTGGCAATATCCTATCAGCCTGATTTGATAATTGCTCAAGGTATGTATGTTTTTGGTGAAGGAAATGGTGTTTATAATTCTACGGCCAAGGATCAAACTACCTATAAAAAAATAGAAAGTTATTATTCTCGGCGTTTTTATTTAAAGATTAAAAATGCTGGTAAATTAGTGGATCGTTTTAAAATTACTGGCGCTAATAGTGATCAATATTGGACAGTTCAGTATTTTGACAGTGTCAACAGAGATATTACACAACAAGTAATCAATACTGGTTGGCAAAGTGCACCTTTGACTACTGAAAAGATAGAAAGATTTACGGTATTAATTACTCCAAAAAAAGGAATAGCTTATGGACAAGAAGGTGGCTTTTGGATTAAAGCCGAATCTACTTCTCAGCCACAGCAGGAGGATATGGTGAAAGCGGTTTTGACTATCAGATTTCGTCCAGAAGAAATAAGTTCTCAAGATAGTGAACCAGTAGAAAAAATACAATCAAGTTCGTCTCAACCAACAACCAAAATTCTTTCTGATTCGGAGGTATTGTTTCAACCACCAAAAAACGGACAACCAGATTTACAAATTAAAACCAGTAAAGAAAACGTTTTAGTGGGTAAAAATATTTTTGAAAGTACGGATTCAATCAGCGAACAAAACAGAATACAAACAGTTGGTGCTAATCAAACAGTTTTTTTTAATATTCGCCTAACTAATTTAGGAGAAGTAGAAGATACTTTTGTCTTGCGTGGTAATGAAATTAATTTTAACGGCTGGGTAATCGAAATAAATAATTCAGTTGGTAAAGAAATAACTACTGATTTAACCAATGATTTTAAAGTAAAATTAGCGTCTAAACAAAGTCAAGACTATCAAATTAAAATTGGTTTGACTAATGTTCGACCAACAATCGACAAACAATCATACTTATTTACTGTTTATTCAATTAATGACTTAGACAAAAATGATACAATCAAAGCCACGGCCTTATTGGATGATGATTTAGATAATGATAAAGTATCAGATTTTTATGAAATACGATATAATCTTGATCCACTCAATTCTAGTGATGGCGACCTTGATCCAGACAATGACGATTTAATTAATCGACAAGAATATCGACTAGGCACTAATCCATATCAACAAGACACGGATGGTGATGGTTTATGGGATGGAGCACAAATCAAGGCGACAAATCTTTTTTTAAATGGATATTTAGCAGATCATCTAATTATTACTGGTCCGGTAACTAGTGCCACAAGTAGGGTTTTGGCTAATCAATCAGTGAATTATGTATTAATAAATTCAATTAATGAAAGAACAAGTTATTACTATCTAACTAATGAACAAGGATTTATTTTTACTAAATTGAAAGAAAAAGATTTAATTCAAAACGGAAAATATATATTAGCGACAATGGCTAATAGCAAAAAAGTTGATGAAGATACTTTTGTTATTAGTCCTTATGGAAAAGTGGTTAATAAAAAAACTAGACAACCAATATCTGGCATAACTGTCTATTTATTAAAATGTATTGATCAAAGTTGTCAAAAGTATGCTCAGCGCATAACTGATCAGCAGGGATTATACAATTCTTTTATGGTACCAATGGGAGATTATCGGTTGTTAATTGATCGAACTGAAACTTATCAATCATTTATTTCACCAATTTTTCATCTTAATGCTGATTTGAATTATGATATTTTGCTTAAATCAATTATACCTTTATGGTTATTGATTATTCGTTGGTTAATTCTATTATTGATGATTGGCGGAATACTTTATTATCTATTACGAAATAAATGGATGTCAATTATTGCTATTTTGAGACGAAAAATTGTTTATCAACCCGATGCGCAAATTAGGAATATGGGCGAAAAAGAATTCTGGGGAGATACAATTTATAATCTTAATGGATTGGGTCAAACAAAAGTACAGCAGGTTAGACAGGGTGAAAAAGCTATTTTCCATATACGTTTGCAAAATGATGGTAGTGAACCAGATCGTTTATTAGTTTCTAGTACTCGTCTTAACACTGGCTGGCAAGTAAAATTCTTTAATGTTCTAACTGGAGGTAATGACATTACTTCGGAAATAATTAACCAAGGTTGGAAAACAGGTGTATTAGGAAGTGGATTAACTAAAGATATTCGTTTAGAGGTTCAACCAGAAGAAAATAATCAAGCAGATCATCAAAAAGTAGAGATTTTTATAACAGTAAGTTCACTCAATGATGGAAAAAAACAAGATGTGGTAAAAACAATTATTGAATTAGTAGAAAAATCAAATACAAAAGAGGTTGAACAGATAAAAGATGCAGAAGAAAATAAAGTGTTACAGGAAAATGATGATTTAGAATAAAGAAATATAATATCAATGAAAATAATTTTGGCTTCACAATCACCTCGACGCAAGAAATTATTAAAAAAGATTTTTCCTTTTTTTGAAGTGATTGTCAGTAATTTTGACGAAGAAAAAATTAAGAGTAAGTCGCCAATAGAGTTTGTTAAATTGGCGGCGCAATCTAAAGCAAGAGCGACTGCTCAGAAAATTAATTATCCAGCGTTTATTATTTCGGCTGATACAGTAGTAGCTTTCCGCGAAAAAATAATTGGTAAACCGAAAGATGATGTCGATGCTTTTCGAATTTTATCTACTTTAAATGGACAAGAACAAATTGTTTTAAGTGGTTTTTGTCTATTAAATACGTTAACTAAACAAGAAGTCGTTGATGTTGAACAATCAATAGTAAAGATGAAGCAAGTTTCTGTTGAAGAAATTAGACGGTATATTGCTACTGGTGAAGGAGCTGACAAAGCCGGCGCTTATGCGATACAAGGTAAAACAGATAAATTTATTGATTATTTTGAGGGAAGTTACGATAATATTGTTGGTTTGCCCACGGAAAAGATTATTGATACAATACAACGCTTTTTTCTTGAGATGTCGAAAGAAAATAATTTTAACCATACTAAATAAGTGAAAAAAAATTGTCTTTTTTGCCAAATTATTCAAGGCAAAATTCCCGGATTTGTAATCTGGGAAAATAAAGAATTTATTGCCATGCTAGATATCTTTCCCAATACTTTGGGACAAACATTAGTGCTACCTAAACGACATTATGATTCAGATATTTTTCAGATGCCAGTAGGCGTCTATCAACGGTTCATGTTGGCAATTCGGCAAGTAGCTAAATTATTAAATAAAGAATTGGCAGTAAATCGAACTGCTATGGTAATGGAAGGTATGGGTGTTAATCACGCTCACGCTAAATTATATCCTCTATATGGAGTGGGAGAGAAATTCAAGGAGATGGGTGTCTCAGAAAAGATATTTTTTCATCGCTATCATGGATATTTGACGACAAAAATGGGACCACAAATGAGCGAAACAAAATTAAAGAAAGTTGTTCGAAAGATCACCAAAAAAAATGCGAATTAACTTGCCAAAAGATAAACATATTATTTGGACTAAACATGTATTGTCCAAAATGGTGCAATATCAGCTGTCTGGTCAACGATTGATTCGTTTGCTTCGTCGACCAGAACGACAACAGTCGGGAATCGCGCCAAATACGATTGCGGTAATGCAAACAGTTGGTTCAGTCAAACATCCAACGGAAATCTGGTTAATGTATCAGCCAATCAACCAATTAAATGGTATCGATGTTAAAAAAATAAGAATTATTACTGCTTGGCGTTATCCAGGCGTTAGTTCGTTAGATCAAGAGATACCAATTCCCAAAGGAATTATCAATGAATTAAATATTTAATTTATAACAATGAATTATTTTTTTATTATCATCAGTGGTTTAATACTTTTTCTTTTAATTTACTTAATTGTTTTATTAAGTAGAAAAGGTTCTGACGAAGGATTAAAAGACAGAATTATTCGTTTAGATGAAAAAATCGCGCAATTAAATCAAAAAAGTGGAGAAATAAGTCAGACATTAGATCAGAAATTGAGCGAATCAGCGCGGTTAGCTCAATTACAATCCAATCAAAATACGCAAATTGTTCGTCAAGTAACTGAACAACTGACTAAATTAGGTGAAACAAGTCGTCAAGTGATCGATTTTGCCGGTCAATTACAAAGTTTGCAAGATGTTTTAAGTAATCCAAAGCAACGAGGTATTTTAGGAGAATATTATTTAGAAACTGTATTAAAAGATGTTTTGCCACCGGATAATTATCAGATGCAATATAGTTTTGGTCGAGACAGTGAAAGTGGTAAAAATTTAATTGTTGACGCAGTGGTTTTTGTTAAAGATAAAATTATTCCCATCGATTCTAAATTTTCTTTAGAAAATTATAATCGCATTATTAATGAACATAATAAAGATAAACGTCAACAATTGGAAAAGCTTTTTCGTCAGGATTTGAAAAAAAGAATTGATGAAACCGCTAAATATATTCTACCAGAAAAGAAAACATACGATTTTGCTTTTATGTTTATTCCTTCTGAGGCGATTTTTTATGATTTATTGATTAATAAAGTAGGAGAAGTTAAAACAGATACTCGTAGTTTAATTGAATACGCCTTTCGTGATAAACATGTTATTATTGTTTCACCAACCACTTTTTTAGCTTATTTACAAATGGTGTTACAAGGATTAAAAGCGTTGCAAATTGAAGAATCAGCCAAAGAAATTAAAAAGAATATTATTCGTTTAGGAAAACATTTGAATAGTTATGATAACTTTCTACAAAAATTAGGAGGTCATTTAGGAACAACGGTAAATACTTATAATACCGCTTATCAAGAGTTTAAAAAAATTGATAAAGATATACTTAAAATTACTAAGGGCGAAAGTAAAATCGAGCCCAAAACGTTAGATAAACCTAAATTATAAATAGAATGGCTAAAGATTGTTATCAAATTTTAGGAATTAAAAAAAATTCCAGTCAACAAGAGATTAAACAGGCCTTTCGTAAATCAGCGCAACAATATCATCCAGATAAACCGAGTGGCGATGCGTCTAAGTTCAAGGAGATTAATGAGGCCTATCAGATACTTTCTAATCCGACTAAACGGCAACAATACGACCAATATGGTTCAACATTCGAGCAAGCTAAATCAAAAGGTGGATTTTCTGGTTTCGATAATTTTAGCGATTTTAGCTCTTATGCGGAAGGAATGGGTGGTGCGAGAGAAGGATTTGGCAATATTTTTGATAATTTAGGAAATATTTTTGGTTTTGGCGGTGGCGGGGGAACTAATTATTCTGCCACCAGTAGAGCTAATCAAGGGCGCGATTTGGAAGTGATTTTAACCATTGATTTTACTGAAGCAGTTTTTGGTTGCGAAAAAGAAATTAACTTGAAAAAATATATTGTCTGTTCGGTTTGCCGTGGCAGTGGAATAGCACCAGGTAGTCGATTAGTTAATTGTCCCGATTGTCAAGGACAAGGAAAAGTTTACAAAATACAACATACCTTTTTTGGGGATTTTCAAACAGCGATTACTTGTCCTACTTGTCAAGGACAAGGTAAATTTCCAGAAAAAAAATGCGCAATTTGTCATGGCGTCGGACGAATTAAGGGAACAGGGAAAATTAAAATTAAAATACCAGCAGGAATTGATCAAGGTCAGAGAATACGTTATTCTAACAAGGGTGAAGCGGGATCATTTGGCACGTCCAGTGGTGATTTATATATTATCTTCCGAGTTAAATTACACCCTAGGTTTAAGCGCCAAAATTTTAATATTTTAAGTGAAACAGAAATTAATTTTTCTCAAGCAGTACAGGGAGACAAAATTGAGGTAGACACATTAGAAAAATCAGTAATGTTAAAGATTCCCGCTGGGACAGTAAGTGGGCAAATATTTAAATTAAAAAATAAAGGAGTACCTTATTTGCGTCATTCTGGGAGGGGTGATCAATTAGTTAAAGTAGATATTAAAGTGCCAACCCATTTATCAAAAAAACAACAAAAGTTAATCGAACAATTAAACGCAGAAAAATTATAATTTAATAATTAAATAAATAAAACTTATGTTTAAACGACTCTTTTCTCGTCGCAAAGACGAAGATAAAGATTTGGAAGTTGGAGAATCAAACGAAGAAAAGAAACAATTAGGGAAAGAGGATCCTTTGGGTCCAGAAAAAGTAAGACAACAACAATTAAAGCAATTATTAGATATTGGTATACCAGATGCGATGGGTATTAGCGAGAAAGAGTTTAGTAATTTAGTACCACTTCCCGAAAGGAAAGAAGGCACACTATTGGTGGTGTCATCAAAGGCTCTTTCTTTGGCAAAACAGTTGAAATTAGCTAATATTGATAATCACCTTGATCTATCTTTAATTAAGGATATCATAATATCCAAACAATTAGTTTATTGGCAATATGGGGTAAAAGATGGAACAGCGATGTTAGATAAATCGCCTAAAGTCTGTCGGGAAATATTTAAACAACAACATCGACGAGGTTTGACTATAGCAGAAATAATCGCTTTATCTATTCAATATCCGGATATTGTTAAAAAAGAATATTCAGTTGATGTACTTGGTTCAACGTATAAACCTGGTTTTACATCTTATTTTACATTTGATTATTTAACAAAATTATTAGATTGTGATTTAGACCGGATTAGCAGCCCTAAACATGGATCTGCTTCTTGTGAAATGGAATCAGAATAGTTTTTAGATTTAATTAGAATCTTGAAAAAATAGGATAGGAAGATTTTCTATCCTATTTTTAAACCATGTTAATCAATCTAGTTTTGTGATAAAATAACAAATAGACATTAAATAAAAAAATTATGAAACAAGCAGGAAAATTAATCATTTTTGAGGGTTCGGACGGTGCAGGAAAAAGCACGCAGGTTGCTTTATTAATTAAGCAATTAAAAAAAGCTGGTTGTTTGGTTGGACAACTTCACTTTCCTCAGTATGGCCTTTTTTTTGGCCGCTTAATTCGACGCTATCTAAAAGGTGAGTTTGGTTCGATAAAACAAACGAATTGTTATTTAATTTCTTTACTCTATGCTTTGGATCGTTGGCAGAACAGCACTAAAATTAAACGATGGTTAGCTCAAGGAAAGATTGTCATTTTGGATCGTTATATTACTTCTAATATGATTTACCAAACGGCTAAACTCAATTCTTCATTAAGCAGAAGACAATATTTGGAGTGGTTAGATGAATTAGAATTCAAAATCTTAAAAATTCCTCGACCAGATTTGGTCATTTTTCTTGATTTACCCATTCAAATTAGTCAGGAGTTGATTACTCGTCGGGGAAGGAAAAAAGATTTGCACGAAGCAAATCAATCTTATTTAAAAAGCGTGCAGCAAGTTGCCAATCAAGTAATCAAAAAATACCATTGGCAAAAAATAGATTGTTCTCGTTGGGGACGAATTTTATCTCGTTGGGAAATTCATCAGCAAATTTGGAAAGTAATGGAACAAAAATATTCCCGTTTATTGAAGAAAAAATAATTATATGTTTATACCGACCATTGGTTTAGAAATACATTTGCAATTGAATACTAAAAGCAAAATGTTTTGCGCTTGTTCTCAACGGGAGAAATCTTTGCCTAATAGTAATATCTGTCCAATTTGTTTAGGATATCCAGGAACATTACCAACCGTGAACGAACAGGCAGTTAAAAAAGCGATTAAGTTGGCCGTAGCGTTAAATTGTCAAATTAATAACGTTTCTCAATTTAGTCGAAAAAACTATTTTTATCCTGATTTACCCAAAGGTTATCAAATTTCTCAATATGATCAACCGCTTGCTAGTAATGGTTATTTACAGTTAATTGATCATAAGATTAATATTACCCGCATTCATTTAGAAGAAGATACGGCAAAAATCATCCACTTAAAGCAACAACCATATTCATTAATTGATTATAATCGGGCTGGTATTTCTTTGGCTGAATTAGTAACTGAACCAGATTTCCATTCTGCTAAATTGGCAAGGAAATTTTGTCAGGAATTACAGTTGGTTTGTCGTTATTTAAATATTTCTGACGCCAATATGGAAAAAGGAGAAATGCGTTGTGAAGTAAATATTTCTCTTAGTCAAACAAAAGGAAAGTTAGGAACCAAAGTAGAAATTAAAAATCTTAATTCTTTTCAAACAGTGGAACGCAGCATTGAATACGAAATCAAACGACAAACAAAGTTATTAGAAAAGAAAGAATCTATTTTACAAGAAACAAGAGGATGGAACACGGATAAACAAATAACTTTTTCTCAACGGATAAAAGAAGAAGCGCAAGATTATCGTTATTTTCCCGAGCCAGATT
>DAOWAM010000070.1 GCA_030634585.1 bacterium | reverse complement strand
TTGTTATAATCAATTTCTTATTTATTTACTCGTTCTACGTATTTCCCCGTCTCAGTATTAATTTTAATTAGATCACCTTCTTTAATAAATAAAGGAACGGCAATTTCAAAATTAGTTTCTAATTTTGCCTTTTTGCTAACATTACCTTGAACCGTGTCTCCTCTAATTGCTGGTGGAGCAGAGACAATTTTTAAAACAACTTTTTTTGGTAATTCAATATCGATTGGTTGGTTTTCAAAATAAATTATTTTTATTTCCAATTGTTCTCTAAGAAAAGGCAATTTAGAAATAAATTCTTTTCTAGACAAACTTACTTGTTCATAATTTTCATTATTCATTAAGTAGAGATTGTCTTGGTCATTATATAAAAAAGAAGCGTTTATCTTTTCTAATTCAACTTCGGGAAATTTATCGCTCGGCTTAAATGTTCTATTAAGTACACTATTATTGATTAAGTTTTTAATTTTTGTTTGTAAAACTGCTCCACCTCGCCCCATTTTTAAGTGGTTAGCTTCTAAAACAATATAAGGTTGGTTGTTAAACTTAAAACAAATGCCAATTTTTAGTTCATTAATTCCTAACATAAGCTTAAGATCTTACATAGGGAAGCAATGCCATAAAACGAGCTCGTTTAATAGCGCGAGCTAATTTTCGTTGATGCTTAGAACAGACTCCACTTCGTTTGCGAGGAATAATTGTGGCGTAAGAAGAAAGGTAACGTTTTAATGTACCAACATCTCGATAATTAATTTCTTTAATACCGTTAACACAAAAATAACAGTGTTTTTTTGTCGGTAAAAATCTTTTATATTTACTAACAATTTCTTTTGGCATAATTATTTATATAATATTTTTATAAAATAAGTTTTTTATTTAGGTAGTACTGATTAAAAGGGTATTTCTTCTACATTGATCTCTTCTTCGTTGTCTGGTGACGCTTTATTAATTTCTTTTGTAGTTTGTTCATTAACTGGTTTTGTTCCTCCTGATACTGCTCCTTTTGGTTTAGCACCGAATTGAACAGTTTGTGCAATAATCTCAGTACGATATTTTTTTGTTCCATCATTTGCTTGCCAAGAACGAGTTTCGATACGACCCTCGATAAATACTTCTTGCCCTTTGATTAAATATTGCTGACAATTCTCAGCTAATTTACCCCAAGTCACAATATTATGAAAATCTGTTTTTTCTTGCCGTTGACCATTAGCGTCATTCCAGATTCGACTAGTAGCGATAGAAAAACTAGTTACTGTTTTACCTGTAGGGGTAGTACGAGATTCTGGATCGCGAGTAAGTCGACCAATCAAAATAACTTTATTAATATTCATCTTTTTATATTTTAGTTAATAATTGTTCTATTTTTTTACTTATTTTTTTTGTATCGACCTTTTTCTTTTCTGTCTTCTTTTCTGTTTTTTCTTCTGGATTAATTAATGAATCTAACGAAGGTTCTTTATCAGCTAATGGAATTTCTTTTTTCAGAGGCATTCTTCTTATTTTTTTTGCCTTTTCCGGAATATAGATAGTAATCAAATAACGGAGTAATTTCGTAATTAATTTTAGTTGTTTATTTAATTTAGCTAAACTTTGTTTATCCAAAGAAAAGCGAAATAATAAATAGTAACCATAAGAATTATGTTTAATTGGATAAGCCAGTTTTTGCTTACCTAAATTTTCTTCGATTTCGATTTTACCCTCTAAATCAGTAATTTGTTTTTTCAATTCTTCAATAATTGGTTTTAATTCTTCTTCTGTTAAATCTTCTGGAAGAAGACAAAGTAATTCATACATAAAAGTAATATTAGATATTAAAATTAAGTTTTAAACTTTATTTATTTTAGCTTATTTTTACTATTTAGTAAAGGACAAAATTATTGTTCTGTGCTAAAATATAAATATGACCTACTTTTTTATTTTAGGGAAAAATTCAACTTTGTCAATTACAGAAATCGTTTTAGTTTTGAAAAGAAAAGAAACAACTTTTCAAATTATTGAATTAGCTTCTACTTTTTTGATTATTAAGTGTAATAAATTATTGCCGAATCAATTAATTATTGAATTAGGTGGAACGATTAAAATTGGCCAAATAATTAATCAATTTAATTCTTTTAATGAAATTAAAGTAAACAACGTTTTACCTTATTTTCCTAAATTAAAAGAAAAGAAGATACAATTTGGTTTTAGCGCTTATTTTTCTAATAAACGCCAAATAATTAACAAAATAGAATTTGAAAAATTAGCTCTTACGATAAAAAATAAATTGCGAGTTAACGGTTGGCGGACACGTTGGGTTGATTCAAAAGAACCGGTACTTTCTTCAGTAGTAGTGGCTAAAAATAAATTACTTAGTCAACAAGGGAGAGAATTTGTTTTTTTATTTACTAATACGGATATTTATTTGGGACAAACTTTAGCTGTTCAACCATTTGCGCAATTAAGTTGGCGTGATTGGCAACGGCCAGCAAAAATGATTAATTCGGGAATGATACCACCTAAATTGGCCAAAATAATGATTAATTTTGCTTTACCTATTAATAAAACAATTGAGCAAATCGTGCTATTGGATCCATTCTGCGGCGTCGGTACTATCTTACAAGAATCAATTTTATCAGGAGTAAGAAATTTAATTGGTTCAGATATTAATCAACAAGCGATTCAATCAACTAAACAGAACTTAGATTGGTTAATTGATAATTATTCAATGTCAGACATTAATTATCAATTAAAATTATTAGACGTTTGTCAATTAAGTAAAAAAATTAATCAACAATCTGTTGATTTAATTGTTACTGAACCTTATTTGGGTCCACTTAGATTACCAACTACACCAGGATTATTGGATAAAGTCATTACGGATTTATCTTCTTTGTATTTATCTGCTTTTCAGCAATTTAGTAAGATTCTAGCTGAGGGAGGGAAAATAGCGATTATCTTTCCGGTTTTTAAAAGAAAAAATTCTTTTCGAACAATAAGTATGCCCGATCAATTGATAAGTCAAATAAAAAGTTTGGGGTTTCAAAATAATATTGACTTGCCGATAAAATTATACGATTATTCAATTATGAAATTTACACGTCGAAAATCAATAATTTATTCCCGACCTAATCAACAAGTATTAAGAGAAATATTTGTTTGGCAGAAGGCCTAGTCGGCATTATGAAAGAATAAAAAAACAGACCAAGATATTATTACGTGTATTTTTTGTAGGACAATCATTTTTTCTTGTACCTTATTAGAACTATAGTTTTTTCTGACAGTTCAAATAAATCTTTATCCAAAAATTAATTGCTGTTAAATAGGAAATTGGTTGGCTGACGTTAGTGATTTTTTTCTCTTTAATTGACGATAAAATGTCGTCAATTTTTTGGTTGGGTGAATTGACAATTGCATAGCTTAGATCAAGATGTTTTAGAAAATGAGTATCGGAAGTGGCGATTAACGGTAAACTATATTGTTGGGCGATTCGTTGCGCTCGTTTATTAAAATTAATTTGTTTAGTGTAGTACCAAGACCACTCAATGGCGTCAAATAAATCAA
>DAOWAM010000091.1 GCA_030634585.1 bacterium | reverse complement strand
TCATGAGAAGTTGTTTTAAGAATAAAGTTATTTGCGATTGGAATATCCGTGATTGTTAAAATCGCGCCATTTACGCTTAACGAAGCGCATTCTGAATTTGTCCGAACAGACAAGTCCCCGTCGCTTATTCCCGAAAGGCTAATGATCGTCTCCGCGCTGAATTGGACTTGAGCTCCGGAACTGGCCTTAATGAAAAAAGAGGATGTGAAAACAATCATAAGACAGAGGAGGATAGCGGGGATGTTTATGGAGAAAGTTTTTTGTTTTTTGGGCATAGGGGTTTGGGTTTATTTAATTTTGGCATAAAATTTTACTATTTTCCGTATACGCCCATATTTTAGCATTACTGTTTTATGGTCGTAAGCAAAAAATAATTTTAATCTGTTTTTAAATCAATTATTGCAACAGCCACTTCCATATTGGCATTACCTGAATCTTTATTTTTTGCCCGCCAATCTTTTTTATAATTTCTTTTTCTTGATCTTTAGTTAAAATCAAACCATCTTTTAATTTATATTCTTGTATTGCTTCAATTAAGCCGTTAAATTCTCTTTCTTTATTTTTTTTATTTAATTCCTGTGTCACTTGAATTGCTTGACTGATTTTTAAATTATCTTTAACTACAAAATCGCATTCGTTTTTTTGTTTATGATAATAAATTTCCTTGTTTCGTCTTTTTAGTTCAATAAAAATCAAATTTTCTAAAAGTCTGCCATAATCTTGTGAAAATTGAAAAGCGATTGTATTTCTTAGGCCATTATCAATTGCGTAATTTTTTTTAGGATTTACCTGTTGCGTTTTTAAAGAATAAGAAAATATTGGCGCTAAAAATATTAATTCTATTTCCTGCAAATATGAAAGATATTCTAAAACAGTCTCTTTTGCCGGTTTTAACGGTTTTTCCAAACCTTGATAATAAGCATTGATAGAAAAAGTAGCGGAAAAATTAGTTAATAAATATTTTGTTAAGGACTTCAAAAAAATCGTATTCCTAATTGCAAACCTTTCCACTAAATCTCTATAAATTATGAGGTCATAATAATTTTTTAGTACGGAAAGTTTTAAATCGTCTTTTTCTAAAACCACTTCCGGGAAACCGCCAAAAACAAGATACTCCTCAAACAATTTTTTTATCTGAAATCTAATTTTGGAATAAACAAAATTTTTTTCTAATTTTACATTTTTAAATCTTAAAAATTCCTTAAAACTTAGAGGAAACATTTGGTAATTCAAAGTTCTGCCCCGCAAAGAAGTAGCTATTTCTTTGCTTAAAAGTTTTGAAGACGATCCTGTAATGAAAATTTTAATTTTTTCTTTGTCGTAAATTCTTCTGATAAACAATTCCCAACCGTCTATATTTTGAATTTCATCAAAAAAACAATAGACTTGTTTTGTTTTATTTTCTGGGTAAAGTTCAAAATAGGCTTCAATTAAATTATTTAAGTCTTTTAGATTTAATGGTAAGAGTCGATCGTCTTCAAAATTTAGATAAACAATTCTGCTATGCTCAATTTTTTTTCTTAATTTCTGTATTGTTTGATAAAAATAATATGTTTTACCGGATCTCCTTGGTCCTGAAACAGTAATTATTTTATTAGTATTTTGTGGCAACAACAAATCCCTTTCCTTTATTTTGGAAAATTTTAATTCATGGAATTCTTTAATAACAAGTTTAAAAACTTCTTTTTTATTTGGCATATTGTCATTATATAACAGTCGGCTATATTAGTCAAGAAACGGCAAAAAGCAGTCTGGTATATTCTACTAACCACAGAGTATCAAGGTTTTTGTTTTTCTTTGATTCTTGATTCTTGATTCTATTTCTAACAACTCCCAAACATTCAGCTAAGCGCCAGGGGTTTATTGCTTTACTGTCTCCATGCTTAGTCTGTGTATTTTATGGGCAAGCTATTGTGTCAACAGTTAAAACTCCGTCTAGTGTTGTCAAAACAGAACAGCCAGCTCCGTCAGTATCCTCAATAATTATCCTGCCGCCTAAACCTGTTCCTCCGCTTTCAAGGAATAAAGTGGTTGTGGCCGTTGTGTCGTTAATATGTAAATTGGTATCTGGATCGGTTGTACCAATGCCGACATTGCCGTCAAAATAACTTTCTACATAAAAACGAGCATAAGGAGTTTGATAATTTGGGTCAGTGGCGTCAGGGTGTCCGCTAACGCTAAAATACTCTTGTGCAACAGCTCCTATTAAACCCCTAAATTTTATACTTTGAGTATACTCTGAAGGAGAAGCTCTATACCATCTATAAACTAAATCATTATCATTTGCACTCATTGTAGATTCAATCCATCCACCTATAATAGTAAAGCCATCTGCACTATTAGGACTGATTTTTAAATTTCCAGTAGAACTAAATTGTGTATGTCCGTCAGCATCTACTATAACATCTAGACCCTATTTATCGTGCGGTAGAAAGTTTTGGGGATGCTGGCGGAATTTATTCGAATAATCAAGGAGAAAATATCAAAATATTTAACAATCTCATCCATTCAATTAATGGCAGTATTGAAACAGGCATTAATTTGCCGG
>DAOWAM010000028.1 GCA_030634585.1 bacterium | reverse complement strand
GAGAGAGCAAAAAAGGTAATTGGGATTAAATATAAACCAAAAAGTCGTTATCGAAAAAAAATTGGTCATCGACAATTAATCACCAAAGTAGAAATTACCAAAATTAAATTAGGTAATAAAATAGAAAACGAAAACAAAAAAGAAATAAACAAAGAAAAAATTGTTGAGAAATAAAATAATATTTTTTATTTAATTATTCTACATTTTCAGATTATCTAATTAGTCTACTGATTGACACATAACAAACAATTAATAAAAGAATAAACCCATTAGAATTTTTCTAATGGGTTTATTAATAGAGTCTAATAGTTTTTTATTTAATTATTTTTCGTCCTTGAAAAGCGTTAGTTAATGTAATTTTATCAACATATTCTAAATCACTGCTCATGGATAGTCCGCGTCCTAGCTGGCTAATTTTTATTTTATAAGGTTGGAGAAGTTTAGTTAAATTAAGACGACATTATTACTAACTAATATATCTGAATGGATTATTTATTTTTGTAAATTTTTGAAACTGGCTATAGTTTTATCAAAATATAAATTAATTGTCATACCAGCTGGTCCATTTCGATGTTTAGCGACAATTAGATCGGCAATATTCGGTTTATTACTGTCTTTACGATACATATCTTCACGATAAATAAAAAGGACGACGTCAGCGTCTTGCTCTAACGCGCCCGATTCTCGTAAGTCAGAGAGTTTAGGAATAGACGGCGTTCTTGATTCTACCGCTCGTGAAAGTTGGGAAAGCGCTAAAATAGGAATATTAAGTTCGCGCGCGATTGATTTTAATCCGCGAGAAATTTCAGAAATTTCTTGTACTCTGCTTTCTCGATTTGCTTCCATCAATTGTAAATAATCTAATACGATAAAACCAACCTGATGTTCCATTTGTAATCGACGTGCTTTACTGCGAACCTCCATAATATTGGCAATTGGTGAATCATCAATAAAAACTTTGGCTTCTGATAAATCATTAATTGCTTCATTCAATTTACTAAAATCATTACTATCTTTAGCCGTAGAAAGATTTCCAGTTCGCATTTTCCATAAATTAAGATTGGATTGTGCGCAAAGAAAACGATCAATGATTTCTTCTTTAGACATTTCCAAACTAAAAATTCCTACAGGCACTTTTTGTCCAATAGCGATATTACGGGCGATATCTAACGCTAAACTTGATTTACCCATTGAGGGACGAGCGGCTAAAATAATTAGATTAGCGTTTTGTAATCCAGCTAAAACATTATCTAAATCAATAAAACCAGTTGATAATCCACGTAATAAACCTTTTTGTTTGTGCAGTTTTTCAATTCGCTCATAAGCTTCTGGTAATAAATCTTGAATAGCAACAAAATTTTGTCGAAGATAACGTTGCGAAATAGCAAATAATTTTTGTTCAGCTTGATCAAGAATATTTGATGTATCTTCTCCTTCTTGATAAGCTAATTCAGAAACATCAGAACTAGTTTGAATTAATTTTCGGAGCGTAGATTTTCGTTGAACAATTTTAGCGTAAGATAATATATTTGTTGATGTGGGAACCGAATTAGCTAAACTGGCTAGATAACTCCTTCCACCAATTTTTTTTAATTTCTTTTTTTCTGCTAATCGATTAGACAAACTAAGAATATCAATCGGTTCTTGTTGCTCAAAAAGTTCCAGCATTATACTGAAAATTATTTGGTGCGTGCTTTTGTAAAAATCACCCGATTTTAAAATATCAGCTATTTTAATAATTGCTTCTTTATCAATTAATAAACAACCCAACACGGATTGTTCAGCATCAATATTCTGTGGAGGAAGTTTTCCAATTTCTGTTTTATTTATTTTCATCTTGCTAAATTATATTTTTTAGTTTAAAATTAAATTGATTATACTTCTATATTATTGTTTAATTTTTGCCGATTGTCAAATTAAGTTATCCAGTAATTATCCACTGAATATTCAGAGGGTTTGTAGCTCAACGGTAGAGCAGTGGCCTTTTAAGCCATTGATCAGGGTTCGATTCCCTGCAGACCTACCAAAATTTCAAAGTGCAAGCCCCTCATCTCATACTGGTGAGCGGGCAAAAAATCATTTTCTAATGTTTTTATAAATGGAACAAATAATTTGGCACAATTTAAACTTACCAAAAATCTTTTCTTTATTAAAAAGTAACAAACGTGGTTTAAGCGAGGAAGAATCCAAACAGAGATTAAAAAAATATGGACAAAATAAACTGCCCAGCAAGAAAAGGTTAACTTCCTTAATTATTTTATTGAAACAACTCAATAGTCCATTAATCTATATTTTGCTAATCGCTGGTATCATTTCTTTATTGCTAAAGGAACATCTTGATGCCAGCGTTATTTTATTGTCTGTGTTGGTCAATACGATGATTGGTTTTGTCCAAGAAAATAAGGCAGAACGAAGTCTAGAGGCATTAAAAAAATTACTCCATCGACAATCCAAAGTAATCAGAGACGGACAAGAAAAACTTTTAAACATAGAAGAAATTGTTCCGGGCGACATTGTTCTTTTGTCGGCTGGAAATTTTATTCCGGCTGATGGCCGATTATTAACGGCCAATAATTTACAGATAGTTGAAGCGTCGTTAACAGGTGAATCAGTACCTTCTAATAAAAATGTGGATTGTCTGGCGGCGGGAACAATGTTGGCCGACCGGGAAAATATGGTTTATATGGGAACAATAGTTGCTTCTGGTAAAGGAAGTATGGTTGTTTGTCAGACCGGTCTAAAAACAGAGTTAGGAAGAATTGCTACGTTAATTAAAGAAACCAAAGAAGATAAGACGCCTCTACAGAAAAAGATAATTAAACTTAGCGGTTTGTTTGGAATTATCGTGGCGGTTGTTTGTACCATTATTTTATTAGTTGGTTTATTAAAACAGCATTCTTTTATTGAGATGTTGTTAACTTCGGTGGCTATTGCCGTAGCGGCGATTCCTGAGGGTCTTGCGGTCGTCATTACGGTGATCTTGGCGATTGGTATGCAAAGAATTCTAAAGAAAAAGGGCTTGGTAAGAAAATTGGTGGCGGCGGAAACATTAGGCTCAACTACGGTAATTTGTTGTGATAAAACTGGTACTTTAACCGAAGGAAAAATGCGGGTAAATAATATTCTATCTACTGACAGAAACTTATCTTTGAAAATTGCGTTGCTTTGTAATAATGCTGTGTTAGCTAATCCAAAACAAACATTAAAAGACCAGCAAATTATTGGTGAACCTACTGAGCGAGCGCTTCTTTTAAGTGCTATTCAATCTGATCTAAGTCAAGAAAAATTAAACGAACAATACCCTCGGTTAGACGAAATTCCATTCTCTTCAGAAAATAAATTTATGGCGACTCTACACCTTGATAAAAATAGTGGAAAGAAAATCATTTATTTAAAGGGCGCGCCAGAAAAATTACTGGAGTGGTCAATGAAGACAAGAATTAATGGTATGGATCAAGAGATTAATCGGCAACAGCGAAAAGTGATTCAAACCCAGTGTAATGAATTGACCAAACAAGGGTTAAGAGTTTTGGCAGTTGGTTATAAAGATGCGAACGATGATCAGGTTAAATTGAACGAATATGAAATCAAGCAGGGGCTGACTTTAATTGGATTGATTGCTTTGAAAGATCCACTTCGTTCGGAAATAAAAGAAACAATTAAAATTTGTCGGTCGGCTGGATTGCGGATAATGATTGTCACTGGTGATCATTTATTAACAGCTCAAGCAATTGCTCAAGAAATTGGCATTTCTGCCTCTGAAAAACATCTTATGTTGGGCGAGAAAATTGACCATTTGAATGATCAAGAGTTTAGTAAAGCGATTCAAAGAGTTAATGTTTTTGCTCGCGTGGAACCAAGACATAAGCTAAGAATTATTGATGCGTTACAGTCAGCGGGTGAAGTGGTGGCGATGACCGGTGATGGAGTAAATGATGCGCCGGCAGTTAAATCAGCTGATATCGGTTTAGCACTTGGCTCAGGCTCAGACGTGACCAAAGAGACAGCAGATGTGATTTTGTTGGATAATAATTTTAAAACAATTGTTGAAATTATTAAGCAAGGAAGATTCATCTTCGATAATATTAAGAAGGTAGTTCTTTATTTGTTGACGAGTAGTTTTAGTGAGATGATTTTAATCTTAGGTAGCTTATTGATGGGGATGCCATTGCCAGTAACAGCAGCGCAAATTTTGTGGATTAATTTAGTTGAAGATGGTTTTCCTGATTTTGCGCTGGCTTTCGAACCGGGAGAACCAGAAGTAATGACAGAAAAACCACGAGGACATACTGGTAAATTGTTGGATAAAGAAATGAAGGTATTGATTTTTGTCATTGGCCTTATCACCGACGTAATTTTATTAAGTCTGTATTATTACCTTTATCGAAGCGGCTATGATTTTCCTCATTTAAGAACTTTAATTTTTGTTGCCTTGGGGTTTGATTCTTTACTTTATGTTTTCTCTTGTCGCAGTTTACGACATTCTATTTTTCATAAGCACTTCTTTTCTAATATTTATTTATTGGGAGCAGTGGCAGTTGGTTGGATAATGCTTTTATTGGCGGTTTATTTGCCCGTACTGCAAGTTTTACTTCGAACGGTTCCTTTGGGTTTGACTGACTGGTCAATAGTTTTAACTTTAGGATTGATTAAAATAATTTTGATAGAAATGGTTAAACACTTTTTCATTGTCAAAAAAGCAAAAAAGTAATAAAATAATGAATATGAAAACATCAAACATTTATCTAAAAAATATTAAACAATATATTGGTCAGCAAGTGTCAATCAAGGGCTGGGTGGCGAACTGTCGTAGCTCGGGTGGTATTTATTTTCTTCAAGTAAGAGACGGAAGCGGTTATTGTCAGGCAATTGTATCGCGAGACGAAGTGTCATCAAAAGTTTTTTCTGCCTGTCAACAGATTAATTTAGAAACATCAATTCAATTAATTGGTTTAGTCAAAGAAGAATCTCGTGCGCCATCAGGTTGCGAAATTCAAGTAAATGATTTAAAAATTATTGGCCAATCAGCTGATTGGCCTCTTGGCAAGAAAGAGCATGGAATTGATTTTTTAATGAATCATCGGCATCTTTGGTTTCGTTCGCCTCGCCAAGTAGCCATTTTAAAAATTCGTAACGAAATTATTATTATCTTACGAGAGTTTTTCAAACAAGAAGGATTTATCCTTACAGATACGCCAATTTTGACTGGGTCATCTTGTGAGGGGGTATCTACTTTATTTAAGGTTCCTTATTTTGGACAAACAGCATATTTAACTCAATCGGGACAACTTTATTTAGAAGCATTATCCGCTGCTTTAGGAAAAGTTTATAATTTTGGACCAACTTTTCGGGCAGAAAAATCAAAAACACGACGTCATTTAACAGAGTTTTGGATGTTAGAAGCAGAAGTAGCGTGGATGGATCATCAAGGCAATATGGCTTTACAAGAAAAAATGATTAGTTATTTGATTGGTCAAGTTTTGAAGAGAAGAAAGCAGGAATTAATAATTTTGGAGAGAGACGTAAAACAATTAGAAAAAGTAATCACGCCATTTCCTCATCTAACTTATGATCAAGCAATTGGCTATTTACAAAAAACAGGTTGTAAGATTAAATGGGGGGATGATTTGGGAGCCGATGAAGAAACAATTTTATCTAAACAATACGATCGACCGCTTTTTATTGAACGTTATCCAGCGAAATTAAAAGCTTTTTATATGAAGCCGGATCCAGACAATCCAAAACTAACCTTATGCAACGATTTATTGGCGCCAGAGGGTAGGGGGGAAATTATTGGCGCTTCACAGCGGATTGATGATTTAGCTACTTTGAAGAAAAAACTCAAAGAGTTTAAGCTAAAAGAAGCAGACTATCAATGGTATTTAGATCTTCGTCGTTATGGTACTTTTCCTCATTCTGGGTTTGGTCTGGGATTAGAACGAATTGTTACTTGGATTTGTGGATTATCACATGTGCGAGAAGCAATTTCTTTTCCGCGTTTAATCAATCGTTTACAACCTTAATAAAATAAAGCATGTTGTTAAAACAAGATTTTTTTAAATTAGAACCAGGAGAAAAAGGTGCAGTAGTTAATAAATTAATTGCTTACAGTTCGCCAAGTTATAATTTTTTCTTGATGTTCTTGTTGTCGATTGTGATTACGACACTAGGATTATTAGTTTCTAGCCCAACCGTAGTTATTGGTGGAATGCTAATTGCACCAGTTCTTTATCCTATTTTAAGTTTATCTATGGGTGTGGTAACCGCTAATTTCAAGTTAATTAAACGATCCTGTTTATTGCTCTTAGAAGTGATTATTTTTTCTGTCATTTTAGCGTTTATCATTTCTTTGTTTATTACTAACAAAAGTATTAATTTTGAGATTTTAACTCGTACTAGACCGTCAATGATTTATTTTTTTATTGCTTTTGTTTCCGGTATTGCCGCGTCTTATGCTTTATCTAAACCAAAATTATCCGAAGTTTTACCGGGAGTGGCGATTGCTGTCTCTGTTTTACCACCTTTAGCAGTTTGTGGAATTGCCCTTGCTTTTTTTGAGTGGTCGATGGCAGTTGGCGCGTTCAGCTTATTTTTTCTTAATATTATTGGTATTATTTTTGCTAGTATTATTGTTTTTAGTTTACTTGGTTTTTATGAGAAAAGAAGACAAATTGATCGAAAAATTGAAATAGAAGAAAGAATAGAAGAAAAAAAACAAGCAGAAAAAAATAAAGAAGGCATTAAAGATGGTATTGAAGAGGCGACTAAAAAAATCGAAGAAGTTAAAAAATTATTGAATGGCAAAAAAGAATAACAGACAATAATTAAATTATTACAATCATAAATTTATTT
>DAOWAM010000085.1 GCA_030634585.1 bacterium | reverse complement strand
TTAACTACAGATTATACTTATGATAATGGAACTACTACAATTGATCTGTCAGGTATAGATGCTTATAATAACATTTATCAGAATCTTAAATTGAACATCCTAACTTCAATAAAAGATTTAGCAACTATCCAATCTTTTTCTACTATCAATAATTTCCAAGCCTATTGGGTTAAAGCCAAAGCTAAAGGAAATGAAGATTCCATCCAGACGTATGTTGCGTACAATGGTACGGTATATTTCGATGGTACATCTTCGATTGGACAAAATTATACTTGTACTTGGGATACAGACGGAGATGGTGTATTTGATGATGCAACCGATTGTCAATTTTATAAAACATTTACTAGTTATGGCAGTCATCAAATTTCTTTACGACAACAGCAGGGCACTAATACCGCAATCGACACGGATACTTTTACTGTAATTGTGGCTACTACAGGGACACAAGAAACACAAGTAGTGGCTGATTTAACATTGGCCGTCGAACCAACGCGATTAAATGCTAATAGCAAGGATACAGCTCAATTAACTGCTTGTCTGTTTGATCAAGACCAAACGCCAATGAAGGATCTATGGATTAATTTTTCTTTAGACACTGATAAACTTGCTCCGTATGAAGATGTGATCGATCCAGGTATTTTGGCTAATCAATCGGTGTTGACTGACGAAGATGGTTGCGCGCAGACTATTTACACTACAGGCAAGTCATTTGGTAAATTGGGAATTAAGGCATCGGTGGGTGATTTAGAATCAGAGCAAAAGATTGTTTTAATTAGGGGGCGATTATTAGTTAGTCTGAAATATAAGGTTATTCGTTTGGTAGAAAAAATATTATCTTTTTTGAGAAATCTGATTTAGGTTTTCCGCATTATTATTTTTTTAGAGAAACAATGCTTAATCAATCGAGAGTAGTAATTATTATTGTTACTTATAATGGTGAAAAATATTTATCAGACTTATTCAATAGTTTATCACGGCAAGATTATTCACTAGATAAAATAGATGTGATTGTTGTTGATAATTACTCAACTGATGATACAGTTAATTTTATTAAGAATAACTATCCATCGACTAGAATTATCATCAATCAACAAAATCTTGGCTTTACTAAAGCAAATAATCAAGGAATCAAATTGGCGCAAGATATTGGAGCTGATTATGTTTTTTTCCTTAATCAAGATACTATTTGTACAGATAATCTAATTAGTAGTTTAGTAAACGCTTTAGACAATAACTCTCAGTTGGGCATTGTTCAACCATTACTATTATTTTGGCCAAAGCAGGAATTAATTAATACTGCTGGTAATCAGATACATTTTTTAGGGTTTGGTTATTGTGGCGATTATAAAAAAAGAATAGAGGCAACAAATTATTTATCGGAACAATCAATTACCTACGCTTCCGGAGCGGCATTAATGATTCGACGAGCGCTTCTAGATAAATTGGGTGGTTTTGATGAATTATTTTTTATGTATCACGAAGATTTAGATCTAGGATGGCGCGCGAGATTATTAGGTTATCAAATTGCTTTAATTTCTCAAACGATAATTTATCACAAACACAAATTTGATTTAAAAGGAAACAAACAGAAAAACTATTGTATGGAAACAGGACGGTTGATCGTGCTGTTAAAAAATTATCGTTGGTTAACTTTAGTATTGTTATTTCCATGGTGGTTGATTATGGAGTTAGGTTTGCATATGTATTTTTGTTTGCTGGGTCAACCGTTTATTAAAATTAAGAGTTATCTTAAGGTATTTAGTCGTTTGCCTAGGATTTTGCGCCATCGTCGAATCTTGCAACGACAAAGAGTAGTGAAAGATAAACAAATCATCTGTTATTTTACGGGCAAAGTAAAATTTGCTGATTTGAATAATCCAATTTTAACTTATTTAGTTAACCCTGTATTTAATTTATCTTGGCAAATAATTAAAAAAATAATCTTTTGGTAAATGAAAATTGCACATTTGGTATCTACTTTTCCTCCTTATCGTGGAGGAATGGGAAATGTTTGTTGGGAACAAGCTAATCAATTGGCTCGTTTAGGGCATCAGGTAACTGTTTTTACTCCGCAATATAAGCAGAAACAAAACATTTCTATTAAAACACCTTTTTTAATTAAGCGACTTAAGCCAGTTGCTTACTATGGTAACGCTGCTATTTTGCCACAAGTGATAAAAACGTTAGCTAAATTTGATGTGATTCATTTGCATTATCCATTTTTTGGCGCAGCAGAAATAATCTATCTAGCTCGTTTGTTTGGTTATCGACGGAAAACTCCGTTGATTTTGCAGTACCATATGGATGTTTTGGGTAAAGATTGGAAACGATTATTCTTTGGTTGGCATAATAAATTTACTTTGCCACGCATAATTTGCTTGGCTGATAAAGTAATTGCTTCTTCTTTAGATTATTTACAGCATTCCAGTATTAAACAATTGGTAAATAAAAAACCAGATAAGTTTATTAGTTTGCCACTGGGAGTAAATACAGAATTATTTCATCCGAAGCAAGATGTTAAATCGACGAAGCCAACAATTTTGTTCGTTGGTGGGTTAGATCAACCACATTATTTTAAAGGTGTGAATATTTTGTTATCAGCTTTTGTACAAATAAAAAAGAAAATAGTCGATAGCCAATTAATTATTATTGGCGAGGGTGATTTAAAACAGCAGTATATTACTTTGTCCAATCAGCTAGGAATTAGACAACAAGTAACTTTCGCCGGTAGCGTATCCTCGGAGAAATTAGTTGATTATTATAATTC
>DAOWAM010000078.1 GCA_030634585.1 bacterium | reverse complement strand
CTTTTCTTTGAGTTCGAAAAAACGTATCTTGGCGGGCAGTTTACTTATATCCTTTTCTCTGAATACCTCAGAATCCACATGAAAAATCATGTTTTTTTGGTTGCATTTGGTCCTGTAATAATCTTTTTCTATTTTAGGTTTATAAATATCAAGGGCACTTATGTTGTCTTTTACAACAATATAAAATTCAAAATCACCGAATATTTCCAAAGAACCGTTTATTTCTTTAGAAGTAAGTTCCCCTCGGCTGATACTACCTGAAACGATTATTGAAACAACATTTTCTTTATTTATTAATTCAAGTATATCTAAAATATAGCTACGAATTTTTGGCGGATAACCATAGTCTTGGCAAAAATCCAAACGGTAATTGTTTAATAAATTCATTTTTTGTTCCTGACGATATATAAAATCCTAGTTATCAGCCAGTAAAAAATTAATATTTTTAAAGTGGTTTATCAGTCGCATAAAATAATTTTTATTATATGCTGGGTGAAAATTCTGTCAGGTTACTATTTAACCTGCTCTATTTATCGCCACGCATGAAACACCATTGCGTCTTGTTGGATTGCCTGAAAGAATGGTACCCGATTATTTTTTATCTTATTACGAATAGCTTTGGCTATTCTATAAAAGAGAGAAGGGTACTGAGAAACTATCCTAACCTTTTTGAATCCAACAGTCTTTAACATAGCCACTACGGCCGCAGGATTTGGTCCCCACCAATTCGTTGGATCATTTGCTAATTCTGTTCCAGGATAAAACCTCATGGCAGGACGTTTGGTCGAAAGCATATCGACATGAGTTTTCAATACTAATTGATTTTTAGTAACACTGAAAACTCGTTCAAGGGCTAATAGAGGATAACGCATATGATAAAATACTCCCAAGAACAAAACCAAGTCAAAAATACCGATCTTATCTGGGGAGATATCAAGCACGTCTATTTCCATATCGTCAACTTTAGAATCGAGGGCTTTGCGGGCAAGTTCAAAGCCTGTCTTGGTACCCCAACCTTGACCACCCCAGCAAAATGAATCAGTAGCCAGGACGCGTTTGGCACCGTGGCGCTCAACCTCAAATGAAAAAAAACCATCCCAAGCACCTATATCGAGTACAGTCATTCCCTGCAGATTTTCAGAAATCCCAAGTTCTTTCCATCTGCCACGAGGGTCAACACGTCCCGGTGTTATTAGTCCATTTCCTAAGTCAATGGTGTGCCACCACTTAATTTTTGCTATTTCTCTTTTTAAATCATCTGTCTTCATCCTGAATCCTCTGTTTTAAAGCTTACAAGACGATTTTTGTTCTTTCTGAATAATTATTGTAGCCAAAAAAGAGCCTTGGTCAAGAAAAAGCAGGGTCTAACTGATTTCTGTCTACATAAATTAATATAATTACAATCGGATTAAGAAGTTATAACTTTTAAGATTTATGAATTAAAAGTCTTATGTATAATTGATATTAAATTTTTATGGTTTTTTTCAATTGTGTATTTATCCATTATAGACTCTCGCCCTTTTTTTCCAAAGGATATCCTTAATTCTTTATTTTTAATTAAAAGAGATAATTTTTTAATCCATTCATCTGGGGTATCAGCCCAAAATCCGTTTATTCCATCTTGGACAATTTCTTTATTTACGCCGATAGGCGAACAAATAACAGGTACGCCTACAGCCAAATATTGAATTAATTTAAATCCACATTTCCCTTGATTGAATTCATTATTAACTAATGGCATAATACCGATATCAAAACTTAACAAATCATCAATTTCATCTTCAAGCCGCCATTTTTTATTAATATTTTTGATGCTTTCAAACGCATAATTTTTAGAAGACACAATCTTTACTGTAAAAGCATGGTTCTTTTTTAATTCATTAAATACATCATCCAATAAATCTAAATTATTAAGACCATAAGGGGTTCCAATCCAGCCAATGGTAATATTTTTAGATTCATAATCTGTTTTCGCTTGATATCGTGATATATCCACAGACGTAGGAATAACCGCGACATTTTTATTATATTTCAAAGCGTAACTTTGAAGATAGTTACTACCCGCTATTACATATTTACTTTTTTTGATTATCTGTTCCGTTTTTTTACTAAAGTAAGCGTCCTCAAAATCGTATATGATTTTTTTATTTAATATACTTATAATAGTTCCGAATAAAGTGGTTTTAAAAGGAAGAAATTCATTTTGAATAAACATTACATCATAATGGTTACTTTTCAAAATCTGTAAGATCCGATTAAACAGCATCTTTGAAATTATCACCCAGCGTATTAATAAATTTTTAGGGGTGATAAAATTATAATAATCTCGGTTAGAAAAAGGCGGAACTACATCACATTTGATACCCGCCTTTTCCAAATAAGGGATATATTTGTAAACACGGTATCTCGCCCCGGCATTTATTTCCGGCCTAAAGGCTAAAAACAATATCTTCATAAGGCTTATTTAGTTTTTTTTAACCTAAAAATAAATTGAAAAGCAAAAAGTCCTGGCCATAATTTTGTAATGGCGTGAGCGATACGCGGATTATTTAATTTAAGATAACGAAATGGCCTTCTTCTCAAAAAAGGCACATCATATTTGAAACCAAAATAATCATATGTTAGGCTAGCTTGTTTAATAAGCCGTTTAGCTGTCTTAAGAGTAAAAAAACGGAGGTGGGTTCGGTCCAATATACCTTTATCGTGGTATTCAAAAATCCCCTTAAATAAGTTCCATCTTACAGACCAATGAGCAATATTAGGCATAGATAACACCATGTATCCGTCATCTTCTAAGAAGTTTTTTAACTTAGTAAGCAATTTCCATGGATCGAAAAGATGCTCAATTATATCACCTAAAACTATGACGTCGTATCTATCTTTAATCTTTAAGATTGTTTCTTCATTTTCAATGTTCCCCACAATAATTTTTTCACAATATTTTTTGGCTTCTGCGGCAAACTCTGGTATCAACTCAACCGCGGTAATAGAACAATTATTATCTTTAAAAAACCTGGTTAAATGACCTTTAGCGCAACCAATATCTAATACTTTT
>DAOWAM010000005.1 GCA_030634585.1 bacterium | reverse complement strand
GATCATTGAATCAGGAACCACATTACCATCCCGGTCTAGAATTTGATATCTAATTGTTTGATCGTTAATTGTATTATCAATAATTAAGCGATCATAATCACCTACCTCGGAAGGAATAATTGGAATTACTGTTTGACAATTCGCATAAACATAGTTAATGCCAATTTGATTTAATTCTGGAGTAATTGCTTCGTCATTAGTAGACAAGTTTGCTCGCCAACGTAAGTCATTACCAGTATTAGTAAAAATATGTTCTACTCCCAATGTCACATCTTCCCAATGTACTCCCCCGTCAGCTGACAGTTGGTAAGTAATCGTTTGTCCATTAAGAGTATTATTAGCGGTTAGCGTCGCTTTCCAAAGATCAACCGTCCGGCCATTAATTTTTGATGATTGAGCAATAAACTGTTGGCTACTGGTGTCCCACGAATTGACAATTTGCCGATAATATACTTCCTGGTTGCCAGAAAAATTATCATACCAATTGATATAAGAAACGTCATTATTATCTAGATTTAATCGCGCTTGTTCGGCAGTAGAAGAAACAATTAATTGATCAGAGGTCTGCCACTGACTGCCATCCCAGTATTGATAGTAAATTGTATTACTTGCTTGATAAACAAAATGTAAATAATTATTTGCATCTAAGGCTAAGTAAGGTTGATCACCACTAGCAATACTATTTGATGTTTGCATTTGCGTCCCGTCCCAGTATTGATAATTAATTGTTGTGCCATCTGACCAAACGATATGTGGATAATCGTTAATATCAAGTAGTAAAGAAACAGACAACGAAGTAAGACTATCAGAAACAACGCTGGTATCAGACCATTGCTGTCCATCCCATACAACATACCCGGTCAAGTACTCTTGATGATAACTTGTTATAGTGGCAATCCAGAAATCAGCTAAAGCAAAAGGATCCCGTTCGAATGGTGGAGGGTCGATCTCTGGCGGTGAATCTTCTACGGTTGCTGATTTTGTATAATTAATATAGGGATAGCCACTATCATCTAATAACAGCGTAGTACAACGTCCATTGGCAATCTGTTCTAATAATTGCCACTGACTGCCATCCCAGTATTGATAATTGATCCGTTCAGCGCCTCCTTGAAAAGATGGTATACTAATATTCCAGGCCAAGTGTGGATAATTATTAGCATCTAACGCTAGGGATGGTTGCGTACTGGGGGTATTGGGATTAGCAAACGCTATATTTGATCCACCCAAAGTTTGCCACTGACTGCCATCCCAGTATTGATAGTAAATTGATCCACCATCGGACCAAGCTAAGTGCGGATAATTATTAGTATCTAGCATCAAAGATATTAATGGATAAAGATCTGAATAATAATTTCCGTAATCACTTATTTTTAATGAGCCACCCAAAGTTTGCCACTGACTGCCATCCCAGTATTGATAGTAAATCGCATTATCGCCAGGAGTATTATCAAACCAAGCAAAATGTAAATGGTTATTACTATCGATAGCTACGGATTGTTTACTGGATGTTCCCTCATTATTACTTATATTATTAGCGCCGAATGATTGCCGAAAGATCTTGGCTTTTTGGGCAGAGATGTCCCAATTAGCAGTCGTATAACTAGTATCGTTATAAGTCAAACCAGAAAAATCTTCTAAAAAATCAAAGTTAGGAATTTGATCAGCAAAAGTAATTGTTAAATTTACACTATTTAAAATTGGGCTAATTTCTTGATTATTGGTCGTCAAGGTTGCTCGCCAACGCAAATCATTACCAGTATCAGTAAATGTATGTTCTACACCAGTAGTAACATCTTCCCAATGTACCCCACCGTCGGCAGATAATTGATAAGCGATAGTTTGTCCATTAAGAGTGGCATTGGCGGTCAAGGTAGCATGATCAACTACAACAGTAGAATAACTATTCATTTTTAGTGATTGAATCACTCCGCTGGTTTTAAATTCACTGTCTTGATAATAAACATCATCAATGCCATTATTGTCATCCTGCCAAACAAATTGTGGCTTATTATATATGTCTAGATCAATGGCTGGAGATACAGAATCGCTACTATTATTGCTTATGTTTTCCGTCGTGATCCATTCTGAACCATTCAAATAACGATAATAGATTTCTTGATTACCATTGGTATTGTCCTGCCAAACAAGATAGGGACTATTAGAGGCGCTTAACACAAAGTTAGGATTAACCGATGCGCCGGCATTATTACTTAAATTATTTCCTGACGCGACAACGCCTTCGTAAAGAAGATAATATATTTCTTTACTGCCTGATTCATTCTCCTCCCAAACGATATGTGGCTGATCGGCAGAATCTAATCTCAGAATTGGATAAGAAGCGTCAGCCGTAAAACTAATACGTCCTCCGCCTGCTCCGAGACCTAGATCTACATTGTAATCAATATACCCATTCCCAGTTTGTAAGGTATTATTATTTTGCCAAGCAAGATGTAATTGACTGTTAGAATCAACGGCAATTGATGGTTCATCAAGAATTATATAAGAACTCCCTGCGGTCATATTTGATTGAGAGCCATTAGAAGAACAGTAAATTGCTCCGCCCGCACCCCCTTCTCGCCAAGCAAAATGTAATTGATTTAGCGAATCAATGGTAAAGGTCGGTGAATAAGAATTGGTAGAAGTAGTATTACTAATATTAGTAACCGAGCTCCATTGCGCACCGTCATAAGAACGATAATAGATTTCATAACTGCCGGTAGAATTGTCGTTCCAAGCAATGTACGGATGATCATTATCATCAATATCAATCACTACTTTATTTACATTGCCATTATTATCACTCACATTTTCAATCGCACTCCATTGCGCGCCATCATAAGAACGATAATAAGCCTGGCTTTTCCCGGCACCATCATCTTCTCGCCAAACTATATATTTATTATTATTCGTATCAATAGCGATATCTGGGGATTGCGAAGCAGTCGAAGAAGTATTGCTGATATTAACTTCATTTACCCATTGCTGATTGATTCTTACTTGATTAGCAGATAAATCCAGATCAACCGAACTATTCGTTGAATCAATTTGTTCAATATCCTGGAAATTTTCCACAAACTCTTCTCGTACCGTAGGCGCTAATACAATTTTTTCATTATTTGAATCCAGATAAGCATCGCTAGTCGACAATCCAGTACTATCAGAAAAAGCATCAACGTAAGTGCCTAAAGAATCATCTTGCGTCGGCGCAGCATTAACCAAATTAATTGTTGGAATGATCAGACAACAAATTAAACAAATAACTAATAAACGAAGTTTCATTTTATTTTGTTTAAACATAAACTTGTATAATTAATTTTATATTTTATTAATTAATTTTGACACTATTTTAATAAATAATCAACCATAATATCAATAATGGATATTCTTTATAATAAATTTGCTTGTTAAAAATAATCATATTAGCTTAGACAAGCTAAGCGTCATATCCCATAAAATATGCGATAAAATAAATAATTTCTATTTATTAATTTTTGCCATTACTAGATCCCGCTTAATAATTCCGCCCTTGCTTCCCATGATTTCCAGCTTTTTATTTGGTAAAAGATAATTTTCCTTTTCACAAGTTAACACATATTGTGCATCGCCAATTAAAAAACCGTATCGTCCGTCTCCACTGGTGATTTGGGTTAACAATAATTTACCATATTGTTTGTCGAATAAACGAACAATGGCTCGTTGTAACGGCCGTTTATTTTCTTGCGCGTAAACCTCTCCCCAAGGTTTAGCAACCATTCGTTTTGATAAGGTTTTAAAAACAAACAAAAAGATTAGATGAACAATAAAAATACCACCAGTTAAAAGACCCGGTGAAATTAATAAACAAAGTAAAGCAAAAGCAGGCCCAAGAAAAGAAATTAATGAAGCTACCCGCTGTCGATTAAAAGCACGCAATAAAACCTTGTTTTCTTTAATTAACTTTTGATGAGATAATTTTAAATAATCAAATAGATTGTTAACTTTACTTTTAGTTGCTTTCGACGAAGAAGCCAAATAAACTTTATTGCTTTGACTATCTAAAGGAATATTAAAATTAATTAAAGGTTTTTCTTCAGCAGTAAATTGAATTTCTTTACCTTGATAAAGACGATCGTAAACTTCGTCTTTTCCTTTATCCAATAAATGTTTGGTAGGAAAAACAAAATTTGCCGCCGTGACCTCTAATGAATATTTCGCATTTGGTTGAACTAAGAAAAAATAACGACCATCCGAACCAGTCACCTTAGTAGCAATTAATCTTTTTTGGCCGTTTAATAATAATTGATAAAGTCGAACAACTGCCAAGCTAATTGGTTGTTTATTTAAAGAATTGTAGATTACTCCCCATGTTTGTCGTTTCTTTTTAGAAAAAATAATAGCCGGTTCAGTGAATAAAAATTGCAACGCTTGAAATAAATATTGAAAAATTGACCAACCACTAGTTGCTAATGGAATAGTTGCCACGGCGGTATTTACTGCTACGGCGGTAGTGATCACTGGCACCACCACTACTTGATTAGTTTTTCGTAATGGCTCGTTAGCAATGATTTTTTCTTTATAAAATTTAGTAGTTTGTTTAGTCGCTTGAACAACTTCTTTAACCATTGGAGCGGTGGCTACAACTTCAATAATCTTCGGTTTTTCATCTATCGATGTTGTTAATTCAATCGCTGATTTATCATCGGGGGTGACTGTTTCCGTAGGTAATGCAGTTTCGATAGATATAATTTCTTCTGTTGATTTATAAGATCCTACGCTTCCTGACGAACTATCCGTTGCGCTAGTTGTCCCAGTTTCAGGTGCAGGCGCTATCGGCGTTTCTACTGGCGGTGATGGGACTTCTGGTGGTGGAGCTACAACTGGCGGAGGCGTTTCTTCTTCTGGCGGAACAATAATTTCCAGGTTTTCTTCTACTGGATTTTCCTCTTCTGCGGTTTCATAAGTTACTGTTGCTTGATTAGTAATTTCTAAATTCGGATCAGCATCTTCATTAATTTTTATCTGGAAACTAATTTCCCCAGTCGCCCCCGAAGGAACACTGGAAATAATGAAATAAACCGCCGATTGATCATCGGCGACATAGCCCTGATCGTCGTCCAGAATATCTGTTTGTGGTACATTGCCGAGCAATAAAGAATTGGCGTTATAACTCGTTCCTTCCGGAATGAAACCGCTAATTCTTATTGTCCTTACCTCGCCATTGCCATCATTTTGATAATCAATTGTTAAAATAATTACATCGCCTGGCTGAAAATTTTCTTGCGCTTGAATAAAACAAATTGGTAATACTAAAATAATCAGACTAATGACAAATGTGTAGACAAATAATTTACTAATTTTCATAACCCATAAAATCTATTATTGCTATTTATTTTATTCCTTAACTGAAATGGGGCGCATGGTCGGAAACAAAATTACGTCTTTTAATGATTGTTGACCAGTAAAAATAGCCACTAAGCGATCAATACCGATTCCCTCGCCAGCCGTCGGTGGCATACCATATTTTAACGCTCGGATAAAACTGGTATCAATTCTTTGGGCTTCTTCATCACCCGCTTCACGCAAACTTTGTTGTTCTTTAAATCTTTTTTCTTGTTCTGATGGATCATTTAATTCAGAATAACCATTGGCTACTTCTAAGCCATTAATTAATAATTGGAATCTTTCTGTATAATTTTGGTTGTCTGAACAACGTTTAGCTAATGGTGATAATTCAACTGGATGATTAATTAAAAAAATTGGTTTAATTAATTTTGGTCGAGCAGTCGCCTTATAGATTTCATCCATAATTTTTCCTTTACCTAATTTTGGATCAATATTAATCGATAATTTCTTTGCTTGTTTAATTAAATCTGATTTACTTGGCATTTTATCTAAATCAATTTGCGCGTATTTGAGTAAAGCATCTCGAAATGTAATTTTTGGATAAGGCGGTTTAGCAATTGACTCATTAGGAACCACTAATAAAAGTTTAGTTAATAATTCTTCTGTTAATTTGATTAAGTCTTGATAGTTAGCATAAGCTTGATAAAACTCAATTTGAGTAAACTCTGGATTATGTGCGCGATCAATTCCTTCATTGCGAAAACAACGAGCAATTTCATAAACTCGCTCATAGCCGCCAACAATTAGACGTTTTAAATATAATTCTGGAGCAATTCGAAGATATAAATCGACATCTAACGCTTGATGATGTGTAATAAAAGGACGCGCGGTAGCACCACCGGGAATTGTCTGTAAGATTGGCGTACTCACTTCTAAATAATTACGTTGATCAAAAAAACTACGAATAGTTTTGACTAATTCACCTCGTTGTCGAAAAATATTTTTGACCATCGGATCACTAATCAAATCAAGTTCTCGCTGTCGATAACGTAATTCTTTGTCTTGTAATCCATGCCATTTTTCTGGCAATGGCAAAATAGCCTTACTTATCAAAGTAAAATTATCAACAACCAAAGTTTTTTCTTGGCGATGAGTTAAAAACAATTTTCCGGACATTTCAACAAAATCACCCAAATCAATAAAATCATGACAAAATTGATATTCTTTTTCTCCTAAATTATCCTGTTTAAGATAAACCTGTAATTTTGCTGTTCCATCAACCAAATCAGCAAATGTTGCTTTACCATGTGAACGAATTGCTTTTAAGCGACCAACTAAAATAAGTTTTGTTTGTTGTTCGTTTAATTGGTCAAAAGAATCGATTACTTGTTGAATGGTATATGTCCGTTGACAATGACTAGGATAAGGATTTATTTTTTGACCAATTAATTCATTTACTTTATTTACTCTAAATTCTTCTTCCGCAGTCGAATAATCATTCATATTATTTTATTTAATAATAATTATTTAATGGCTAATATCTTATATTCAATATTTAGTTTAATATTAGGAGATATTTTATCGTTTACTCGATGATCAAGTAATGCTTGTCCAATTGGAGAAAGATAAGAGATTCTGCCTTGACCAGGATTAGTCTCTTCAGGACCAACAATCATAAATTGCTGAATTGTCCCACTGTCGATCCGCAGTAGCTTTACTTGTGAACCTATTTGTACAATTTCTTGAGTATTCTTTTGATCTTCAATTAATTCGGCTTGTTTAATTAATTCTTTCAATTCAGCAATCCTATCTTCTACTTCTTTCTGTTCTTCTTTAGCTACCTGATAAGCAGCATTCTCAGACAAATCTCCCATTTCTCTCGCTGCTCTAATTTGCACCGAAATTTCTGAACGTTTTTGATTAATTAAATGATCTAACTCTTGTTCAAATTTAATTAAACCCTTTTTGGTTAAGAAAACCATTTGTAGAATTAATACTAATTATAATAACCCCCGCTTTGCTCGAGAATCTTGAAATTAAATTACTATTTTAAATACACTACTGTATTTTAATTATAAAAGTGAAATATTATTTCGCGTACACTTCTTTTTTATTTCTTTTGGCCAGATACTAGATTGGACTTCTCCAATATGTGCCTTCTGTAAAAAAAACATGCAAGTCCTTGATTGACCTATACCTCCCCCGATTGTTAAAGGAAGTTTTCCCCCTAACAGCTTCTGGTGGAAATACATCTTCTTTCTTTCTTCATTATTAGTTAATTTTAATTGTCTTAAAAGTGCTTTTTTATCTACCCTAATACCCATTGAAGATATTTCAACTGCTTTTTTTAAAACGGGATGCCAAACAATAATATCTCCGTTTAATCCTTTTTTTGTTTTACTCGTTGAAATAGACCAATCATCATAATCAGGCGCCCGAAGATCATGTGGTTTTCCATTTTTCAATTTCCCACCGATACCAATTAAAAAAATTGCGCCATATTTTTTACTCGCTATTTTTTCTCTTTCCGCGAAACTTAATTGAGGATAAGTGTCTTCTAGCTCTTCCGTATGAATAAAAGTGATTCTTTTTGGTAAAATAGGTTTTATTTTTGGATATTTCCTATGGACGAATTCTTCAGTATTTTTTAACGTCTTGTATATTTTTTCCACCATTTTTTTTAAAAAGATCAAATTTCTTTCTTCAGAAGAAATAATCCTTTCCCAATCCCATTGGTCAACATACACAGAATGAAGATTGTCCAATCGCTCTTCGTCTTTTCTAATCGCATCCATATCCGTATAAATTCCCTCTCCCCATTTAAAATTATATTCTGCTAATTTTATTCGTTTCCATTTAGCTAAAGAGTGGATTATCTCTGCCTCAATTTTATCCGCCTTAATTTCAAATTTAATTGGTTTTTCAATGCCCGACAAGTTATCGTTGATTCCCATACCCGATCTAACAAAAAGAGGAGCAGATATTCTCTGTAAATTAAGCTGATTAGCAAGATTAGTCTGAAAAAAATCTTTAATAGATTTAATTGCTTTTTCTGTATCTTTGATACCTAAAATTGATCGGTACTTCTTAGGATAAATAGTAAAATCTTTCTTCATAAAATTCGATTAAATCGCTTTTTAAGAGTGTAGCATAAGTTTTTCCTTCTTACAAACCAAGGATTCTATCTCTCTCGCGTAAAATACCATTGTAAAACATCTCTAGCTACCGGCGCGCTTACTGCTGAACCCTCACCACTATTTTCGATTAATATTGTTAACGCAATTGTTGGTTGATCATAAGGTGCGTAACAAGTAAACCACGCGTGTGACTTTTTATTAGCCACCTGAGCTGTCCCTGTTTTTCCAGCAACATCTATTGGTAATCCGGATAAAGAGCGCGCACTTCCTTGTGTTACCGCAGCGCGCAAACCTTGCTGAACCACTTTCAAATATTTTTCATCGATAACATTCTGTTTAATAATTACTGGTTTAATTTCTTTACTTTTACCCAATGAATTAATAATTTCTTTAATCAAATATGGTTGAAAAAGCTTGCCATTATTGGCAATAGTAGCGGTCAACATTGCTATTTGTAAAGGAGTAACCAAAATATCTCCTTGTCCAATCGACAAATGATAAGTATCACCAATATACCATTGTTCACCCGTGGTTTTCTTTCTCCATTGACGAGTTGGTAAAAAACCATCGGTTTCGCCATAAATATCTATTCCTAATTTTTTTCCTAAACCAAACTCACGGGCATAATGATTAATTAGATCCAATCCTAAGCCAGAAAAATCTTTGTACCCCCCACCAATATAATAAAAAAAGGTATTCACCGATTCGGCTAACGCCTTAATTACATTTGTCAAACCATGTCCGCCCACTTTCCAATCTGGATACCACCATTTCTGATCAATATTAATTCCACCCACACTATTAATATTTGTTTTTGACGTAATGATTCCTTCTTGTAAACCCGCACTTGCTAAAACAATTTTAAAAATTGAACCCGGCGGATATTCTCCTGAAATAGGTCGAAAAATAAACGGATAATCAGAACTGTTAACTAATTTAGATAATTGTTGTTGACTTATTCCTTGAGAAAATAAATTATTATCAAAATCTGGATAACTTACCATTGCCAGTATCTGTCCATTTTGTGGATTAACGGCCACCGCTGATCCACGACGCGCGCCAATTGAACGAATCTGGCTAATCAATGTTTGCGCCAATTTTTGTTGTAAATCTAGATCTATCGTCAATACCAAATCTTGTCCATCAATTGCTGATTCAGCTCCCAAAAATTTTTTAGCTCGTCCTTGTGAATCAATCTCAATTTGTTTTTTTCCGTCTTGTCCCGCTAAAATATCCTGATCAAATAATTCTAAACCACTCTTACCAATATAATCGTTCAAGGAATATTTTGTGTTAATTAAATCTTTTTCTGTCACTCGCCCAACATAGCCAAGAAGATGGCTAAGATGTGCTTGTGGAGTAAGATATTCCCGAACAAAATCAGTTTTAAGTAATACTCCCGGATAATTGGCTGTTTTTATTTTTAATAATAAAAACTCCTGATAGGTTAAATTCTCTTTTAAAATTGTTGGATAATGAACACTGATTTGTTGTTCAGTAATCTTGTCTCTAATCTGCAATGGACTTAAATTAATAATTTTCCCAATAATTGATAGTATCTCTTCTTCTTGTTGCTCTGACAATTTTGCCGGGATAATTTGTAAAGAAAAATTTGGTATATTTTTTACCAATATTTGACCTTGCTGATCATAAATTATTCCTCGATTTGCTTTAATTATTTCAGTTTTAATTCGATTTCCTTCCGCTAGTTGACTCCAATGATTACCTTGGATAATTTGTAAATAAAATAATCGACCTAATAATATTAACAAACAAAACGTAAAAATTAAACTGATAATTGTTAATTTTCGCGGATGAAATAATAAACTAATTGATTGCTGTGTATCTGGTGATGGGCCATATTCACCTTCCCATTGTCTTTTGTGATAATTATGAACACGTGAACGATAAGACTCACCAGTAGGAAATAGAGAAGGTTTAATCATAATGTAAATGTTGATTAATTTTTTTATGTCTGATCAAATTACAAATTAAGTAGAATAATAGAATTAGCAATGTATTAAAAAAAGTATATTTTAATAAAATAAATAAATTTCAATGATTAAAAGTAACCTTCCATTCACTAAATTTTAATAAATAATTCAAACAATTAAATAAAAAGATTATTATTTGATAAATTAAAATATTACAAATGCTAATAAAAAACAAAACTAACACAGATTGTTTAACAAAAATGTTTTTTCTTAGCCAATATACTATTAAAGCAACAATTAATAAAGAAAAGGTCGATAAACCAAAAGGATAAATACTATAAAATTCAACTAATAAACTAGCCAAGAATAGCCATGGCAAAATAGCAGGATAATCCAAATAAACAAGCAAAATAACCAATACTAAAAGTAAGTTTAAACAAATAGGTAAAGAATTGACAAAACTAATTTGTAATAAACTAATTAAGCAGGTCAAACAAAGAAAAATTAAACAATGTATTAATTTTTTAAACATTTAAATAAATATAAATAAAAAATAATCATGTTTATTTAACCACGGTTATTAAAGTCAAATTATCTAAACTTTCCATTGGTTGGATAATTACTTCCTGGAAAAAAGAACTAGGCACGCTTTTTATCTGAGTAACTCTACCAATCAATAGTCCACGAGGAATTAAATCTTCTATTCCAGAAGTAACCACTAAGTCACCAGGTTCAATTTCTGTTTCTGTTTTTGGAAGTTCCATCTTCATTGCTAAATTATATTCTCCTTTTACTAAACCCAGACTTTTTTCTATTGTTCGTTGTGGGTAGTCTTTACTTAAAATAATGCCTGTTACCTGACTATAATTACTTAAAATAGGTAAAACTTTGGCAATATATTTATCTACTTGCTTAATTTTTCCCAATAAAATACCTTGATTAATTACTGGCAGATCAACTAATAATCCGTCGGCTGATCCTTTGTCTAAAATAAAAAAATTAAATATACCATCAGTGGAACGACCAATTAAATTAGATAGAATATAGTCAGATTTTTGATGGCGCTTGATAAAATTAATTTCTTTTCGTAAAGCATCGTTTTCTTTAGATAATAAAATAAATTTTGCTTGATCAACAAGTAATTTTTTATTTTCTTTTTCTAGATTATTGATTTCTTCTTTGCTCAACGTCGAAGATGGTAAAGAAATTGAATTTCGATATAAATTAGTTCCTATCAAAGAAAAAGTTCGCTGAAATAGATTCTTAATTGGTGTTAATACGCCAAAATAATTAAAAAAAACTAACAGAATTAATACTGCTAGCAAAATAAATATTGTTTTTTTAATATTGCGCATGTTTATTAAAATATTATAAACAAAACATATCCTATTTAATCGCAAGCCGAAGGTACGATCACATTTTTTAAATTATCAAAATCTTCAATAATATACCCCAGCCCTCGAATTACCGCCGTGGCTGGATCATCAATTAAATGAACTGGCACTCCACATTGTTGACTAATTAATTTATCAAGATTTTTTAACAAAGAACTACCACCAGAAAGTACTATTCCTCGTTCATAAATATCCGCAGTTAGACTAGCTGGAACTAATTCAATAGAATCTTTAATTGCTTCAGTAATAATTTTTAAAGTTGGTTGCATTGCTTCATTAATTTGTTTATCAATGATTGATATTTCTTTTGGTAAACCAGTTAATAAATCTTGTCCTTTAATTTTCATTTTTTGTGTTTCCTGTTGATCAATTAATAACGCGTTACCAATTTTTATTTTAATTTCTTCCGCTACTTGATTGCCTAATAATAAATTAAATTTTTCTCTAATATGCAGAATAATATTATTATTAAAAGATTGCCCAGCAATTGGTAATGATTTTGAAGTAACAATTCCCTCTAACGAAATAACCGCAATTTGTGTCAACCCAGCACCCATTTCCACAATAAAATTACCAACTGGTTCCTTTATTGATAAACGCGCGCCAATGGCGGCTGCCATTGGTTGTTCTATCAAATAAACTGTCCGCGCGCCAGATTGAATGGCAACATCTTCTACTGATTTTTTTTCTACTTCTGTTACTCCTAATGGCAAAGAAGCAAAAATAACAGGGCGAGGAGAAAAATTAAAAGTTTTTTGTTGAATTTTATTAATTGACAATTTAATTAACTTTTCAGTAATTTCAAAATCAGAAATTACTCCGTGATCAATTGGTTTAATCACTTGAATATAAGGTGGCGTTTTCCCTGACATTGCTTCAGCTCTTTTTCCTACTGATAAAATTTGATCATTACGCGTATTAACAGCAATGACAGTTGGCCAATTAATGACCAAGCCTTTTTTTTGTTCATATAACTGTGTATTTGCTGTTCCTAAATCAAGACCTAAATTATAAGAAAAATGAGAAAATAATTTACTAAACATATAAAATATTGATAATTTTTAATTAAGTAATAATAATATTATAACGCTAATTAAATAAAAAAACAATATAAATACAAATAACGACTATTAATCTAAATTAAATAGTCGTTGTTGTTATCCATTAAACAAAATTACATTTGATCAAGTGGTTTAATTCCTAATAAATGTAACCCGTTTTCTAAAACTATCGCTACAGAAGAAATTAATACTAAACGAGCCTGTCGTATTTGCTTGGTTGACGCTTGTAGTACTGAACATTGATGATAAAACTTATTAAATGACTGTGTTAAACATAATAAATAATTGGCTAATTGAGCTGGATTATATTCTTCACCAGCTTGTTTGACTACCTCCGGAAATTGAGATAATAATTTTAAAAGCTGAATTTCTGTTTCTTCCTTTAACGCTGAAAAGTCATCAACTAAATCTAATGGCTCATCTGTTTTCGCTTTATTTAGAATCCCTTGAATCCGCGCATAAGTATATTGTAAATATGGTCCAGTATTTCCTTCAAAAGAAATTGATTCTTTTGGTTTAAAATTGACTTCTTGAGAAAGAGTAAATTTCAATACATAAAACTTTAACGCGCCCAAGGCAATCTTTTTAGATCGTTTATTTAATTCTTCTCCACTAATGTTTGGTTCACGCGATAAAATTTCTGCTTGCGCTAATTGTTTTAATTCTTGAATTAATGTGTCTATCTCTACAACATTGCCTTCACGAGATTTCATTTTTCCTGACGGTAAATTAACCATGCCATAGGTTAAATGGTAACATTGTTCTGCCCAAGGAAAACTAAGTAATTTCAAAATTTTAAATAAGACTTGAAGATAATAAATTTGTTCTGATCCAACAACATAAATTGATTTATCTAAATTATATTGATCAAATTTTAATTTAGCTAATCCAATATCTTGGGTAATATAAATGCTGGTGTGATCAGCGCGTAATAATACTTTTTTACCTAATTTCTCATCTCCTAAATCAATTTCTATTGCTCCGTCTGCTTGTTGATAACACAATCCCTTTTTCAACGCTTGTAAAATAATCTTTTTCCCTGATTGATAAATTTCACTTTCAAAATACCACCGATCAAATTTAATACCCAGTTCCTGATAAGTAGCAATCAATCCATTGAGTGCCCAATCATTCAATTTCTGCCACAAAGCAATTGTCTGGTTGTCTCGTCTTTCCCATTTTTTTAATAAATCCTGCGCTTCGTCTAATAAATGGGGATTTTCTTTTACTTTTTTTCCAAACAACCGATAATAATCTCCCACAAAATAGTCGCCTTTCATTTTTTCGCTGGTGGGCGTTTTATTTTCTCCCCATTTTTGATAAGCCAACATTGCCTTAGCAATATGGATACCTCGATCATTAATTAAATTGGAGCGAATTACTTGATAACCAGAAAAAGTTAACAAATTACTCAACGCATCACCTATTAAATCATTTCTAAGATGCCCTAGATGTTGCGGTTTATTAGTATTAGGAGATGAAAACTCCACCATTACTCTTTTCCCTAGACCTTGCTGATTACGTCCATAATCTTTACCTTTTTGTTGGATTAAACGCAAAGTATATTTAAACCATACTGTTTTATTAACAAAGAAATTAATATATGGTCCAACGACAACAATTTTGGTAATAATTTTATCTATTTGCAATTGCTCGCTCAAATGTTGTGCTACTTTATCCGGTGATTGCTTGATCTTTTTAGCTAAAGAAAAACAAGCAAAAGACCAGTCTCCCAATTGAGCATCGGGCGGATTGGTTAAAATAACTTCTCGACTGAGTAAATGATATTCCTGTTTAATAACCTGTTTAATTTGATTAATTAAATATTGTTTTAACATATCTATTTCAATCTATTTTATCATTAAATTAGCCATTTTTACTAAACCGACACTATATCCCCATTCATTATCATACCAAATAATTATTTTTGCTAAATCGCCAGCCACTACCCGCGTCATTGATAAATCAACTATTGCTGAGTAAGGGCTTTGAATATAATCAGACGAAACTAATGGTTGATCACTAACCGCTAAAATATCTTGTAAATTTCCTTTAGAAGCAGAAGTAAAAGCTTGATTTATTTCTTCACTAGTCACTGATTTTTCAAATTGCACTACTAGATCAACAATGGAAACCACGGGAGTTGGTACACGAATAGCAATTCCATCTAAATGATCGACCAGCTCAGGAATAACTTTAGTAGTGGCAATACTTGCTCCAGTAGTAGTCGGTATTAAATTAATTGCCGCGCCCCGACCTCGCCGTAAATCTTTTTCCACTGGAGAATCAACCAACCGTTGAGTAGAAGTATAAGAATGGATAGTAGTCATCATTCCCTTTTTAATTTTCCAATGATCACGTAATACTTTAAGTGCTGGAGCTAAAGCGTTAGTAGTACAAGAAGCGTTAGAAATAATATCATCTTTGATCGAATCATATTGTTGTTCATTTACTCCTAATACTAAAGTTTTCATCTCTGGACTTTTAGATGGAGCAGAAATAAGTACCTTCCGCGCGCCAGCCTGTAAATGCTTGGCCGCCTCTTCTTTCAAGGTAAAAAATCCGGTACATTCTAAAACCAGATCAACGTTTAATTCTTTCCACGGCAAATCAAGTGGATCTCTTTCGGCCAGAACCTGATAAGATTGACCGTCAACTAATAAACTATTTTTACCCACTTCTATTTTTCGTTGATAAGTATGATAAACAGAGTCGTGTTTTAATAAGTAAGCCAAAATTGATAAATCTGTTAAGTCATTAATAGCTACTATTTCCATATCCGGTACTTGATCTAAAATAATTTTAAATGCTGCTCGACCAATCCGACCAAAGCCATTAATAGCAATTCTTTTTTTTGCCATATATTTTAATGTTAAATTATTAAGTTATATAAAGTGTTCTATTGTATATTTACTTATTTATCGGTAAGAGAGGACAGTTGCTGCGCAATCACCCCGTCACTCATTCTGAGTGAGGGACAGTTGTTGCACAATCGCCTTTCCAAAATCTTTGGCTGATGCCGGTCCATTAGCGGTAATGATTTGTTCATCAATCACCACTGATTGATCAAGATAACGAGCCCCACCTTTTTTTAATATTTGAATTGGTTGTTGATAATCTGGTGATGACCAAACAGTTGCCTGTTTCCCTTGCAAAACCCCGGCGTTAGCTAAAATTTCCGGAGCAATACAAATCGCCGCTAAAATCTTTTTTTGGTTTCAGCGAAATATCTTAGAGGACGAAATTCGTGGATTCGGTGAGCGGATTTTCCATGGTTTTGTTCATCAGAGATAGCCCCTTATGTGTCGCCCGGCGACATATTGGCGACAATATAATACTCGATAATTTGGAGAATCGCAACCCTTTTCTCTCCGATGGACAAGCACAACCTGCGCCCACCTTTGTCTCGTTGGCATAACGGATTAACGTGTTGGTGCAGGGTTCTCGGCCGTGGTCAGGTTCTT
>DAOWAM010000047.1 GCA_030634585.1 bacterium | reverse complement strand
CGAAAAATTTGTTTTTGTTTCTACTGATAAAGCAATTAATCCAACATCCGTAATGGGTGCTACCAAACGAGTTGGTGAAATGATTTGCGTTTGGCTTAATCGACAAAAGAAAACTTCTTTTTGCGCCGTTCGTTTTGGTAATGTTTTAGGTTCGCGTGGTAGTGTTGTTCCTATTTTTGAACAACAAATTAAAAAAGGTGGTCCAGTTGAAATTACTAACCCAAAAATGAAACGCTATTTTATGATTACTTCGGAAGCCTGCTTATTAGTTATGCAAGCCGGCGCCTTATCACAAGGAGGAGAAGTTTTTGTTTTAGATATGGGTGAACCAATAAGAATAGTTGATTTGGCTAAAGAAATGATTCGATTATCTGGATATCTACCCGATATTGATATTCCGATTGTTTTTACTCACGCTCGTCCCGGTGAAAAACTTTTTGAAGAATTAATTACTGACAAAGAAAAACCAACTAAATACGAAAAAATTTATATTGCTAAATTATCTACTTTCGATACAAAACGAATGCATAATTCTTTAGCGCGCTTGAAAAAATCAAGTCAAGATGTTAATAAAAATGAAATTATTAAGCTATTAAAAGAATTAGTTCCTACCTATCTCTCTTGATTATTTAATATTATTTGCTACAATTAACAATATAAATATAACTAAAAAATAATTTATAAAATTATGGAAGAAGAAATCGATTTACGTGATTATTTACGTGTAATTAAACAACGAAAAAAAGGAATCATTATCATTTTTATCATCATGGTTGGATTGGGAATAGTTATTAGTTTGCTGATGCCTCACATCTACGAAAGTACGGTTTTACTTAAAATTGGATTACTTAATAAAGTGCCCTTAGAAAATGTAATTAGCATAAAAACGATTTTACAACAAAAAGATACTTTGTCAGAAATTGCTCAACTATTAGGAATAACTGACCAACAAAAAATATTAGGTTTAACTAAATATTTTGATATTGACGCAATTAAAAATACTGACTTATTCGAAATAAAGGGGCGTGGTAAAACTCCCGCCGAAAGTGTAAAAATAACTAATTCAGTAAAAAATGTTTTGTTAACACACCAACAAGAAATATTTACCAAGGGTAGAGAAGGATTAGAATTAGATGTTAGGCAAATTGAACAAAAAATCAAAGAAAATCAAATTTATATTGATGAATCAGATGCTCGCTTAGTTAGTTTACAGTTAGATCAATCAGAATTAAAACAGAAGATTTCCCAACTAGAAAATACTCAATCCGAAGCACAATCCCGTATTACTGCAGCCTATATTGATAGTTTAAATTATATAAAAGAACAAGTTATTAATGAGCAAAATAATTCAAAGTCATTAAAAACACAAACATTGAATCTAGAGAAATCTTTACAAAACAGACAATTCGATGCTACTTACAACACAATAATGACCCAAGTTATAAATCAACCTTATCTACCACAACAACGAATTTCGCCTAAACGAGCACAGAATGTACTCATCGCCGCTGTATTAGGATTGTTTATCGCTATCTTATGGGCTTTTATCGCTGAATATTTCAGCCAAAATCAACAAATTCAGGCAGACAAAAGAAATGAAAATAAAGAAATTACAGAATAAAATATACAATTGACGGTGTTCAACACCGTCAATTGTATTCTTAAAAATGAGCGTTTTCAACGCTCATTTTTATATATAATTACACAAAAATAAAACTCTCGCCTAAAGGTGAGAGTTTTATTTTACTATCGAAACCGAGTGTCGATAGTGAGAAAGTCCTTGCCCATAGACTCTTTGGGTTGGAATTCCGGTTTGACTCCGCCAGCTGGCGGAGTCAAACCTAGGGACAAGACATTATTTTTTTAGTTTTTTGTCTTTTTTTGTTGATAAATTTATTTATAAATAATATTTATAAATATTACCTGTAGATATTATCGATAAGTATTATTGTCAATATTAGCGCCTTCAACTTTCACTAATAAATTACCCATATTATGTTCAAACAAAGAATGGGTAACTATTGTTTGAGGCGACCAGACGATAACAGTATTACTTTTGAAACCGCGTCGTTGTTCTGCTCCTCCGTAACGAATAATGGTATGATCAAAAATATTTCCTTCCCCAGCCAATTGGATTGAACCCCAATAATCTGGATATTGTTCAATGTCACGCTGTCCTTGTTGTTCTTTTTCTATTTCCCCGTCCAAATCACCCCCATATTGATCATCTCGCCAAGAAGTAAACACAATCGGATTTTCGGCTGTGCCACGCGCCACAATTTTACCGTGTTGATTATCATTGGAGTATATTCCAGATATACTAATAATATTTTGATAGTCCGTATAGCGCGAACCAAACTTAATTATCACTCCTGGTTCAATCGTCAAAATTGTGTCCGGACAAAGATTCATTGAACAAGTAATATAATAATGTTTGTTAGCCGATAATGTTTGACTCTTAATACAATTTCGCCAACCATAAGATTTTGTTTTCAGAGAATAATAATGTGGTAATTTGACCACTTCATTTACTGGTTCAACTACAGAGATTTCATCTTCATTGCTAGTTGAATTTTCTTGTTCACTTACCCCTTCGTCGGTCGATGAATTATTTTCATCATTATTTCCACTTCCATTTTCAACTTCGCCTTCACCTTCACCTTCGCTTTCACCTTCGCTTTCGTCATTCTCTATATCATCTTGATTAAGATTGTCGGCGTTATTTTCTTCTTCAACTATTAAAGAATTATTTACCACCGCTAATTGTCTAATTAAATTATTTTGTCCCGGCGTTGGTAAATTAGTAATAACTAAATTACCAAGATTATTTATTCGCGCCAAGCTGTTATCTTTTGTTGGCGCTGATACCGCGCCAGCTTGACCATAATTTGCTTGATTAATTAATAATCCTAAATATTTTAGTTGAATAATATCTTGTTGATTATTCAAACTAAAATTAAAACCCTGCCCTTTGGATAACAATAACCAATGACGTGGAAAAATAAAAAATGAGTTAAGTGTTTGTAGTCGCCCACTGCTATTTTCTAATGTCCAACCAGATAAATCAATTAACTGATCCGTATTATTGTATAATTCAATCCATTCAGACTGTCCTTTACTTGGCGCTGGTAATAATTCACTGATTACTACATCGTTCGGAGCATAAGCTATTTTTTTTGTTTTGGGTAAAGAATGTTGTTGATAATTCAATAAATCGTTTTCTGATTTATTTTTTATTTGCGCGCTATTTATTCGTCCAGGAGTTCCATAAATAAGATTACCTTTTTTGTCTCGCGCAAACGGTTGTGTTCCCTGATAATTTTGCCAATTATTTGCTCGGCTGCCATCAATTTGCGGATTAATTCGTTCCATTGAACGTTTCGAAGAAGAATTACTGCCCGCCGGCCATTGCTTGGCAAAAGAAAATTGATCAATTATTCGCCCATAATTATCGCGTAAAATTAAATCTTCTCCTTGGTTAGACAAACGATAATGATAAATCTGATTTGCCTGCATATTACTAATAGTTTGACCATCAACTCGTTCTAATAACCAAAAACCGCGCGCTGGTATTGCGCCAATAAACTTTATTGCTGGTCGATCGCCAATAGTTAATGACCAGCCTGTTAAATCAATTGATTTATCTCGCCGATTATACAATTCAATCCATTCATTGCTACTACCCGCCACCGTTCCCATCCAAGCCAGCTCGTTGATGACCACATCACGTAATAAATAAGGCGATTTGGACGGATCTAGATTTAATATTTTATTAACCACACCTACCACTGATGGGTTATTTTTATCATCTTCTTGTTGCTGATTTGACGATACCACGGCCACCGCTGACTCGTCTAATTGCGGTATGTCGGATAATAATTGACGCTGTTTTTCACTTACTTCTGGTGTCGCGCCAAATAATTTCTTTTTACTTAATTCTGACACCTCACTCAATTCGCGCGCGCTGGCCTGAACATCTTGTTTCACTTGTTCAATCATGGTTAAAGCGCCAGAAACATATTTATTTTCTTTTATTTTCTGTTCGCTTTGTTGCACAAATTTATTGTTAAAAACAAGTTGTTCTAATCCTAAATTTATTTTTCCCTTAGTAAATAAGCGAACACTTTTATCAATTGTTTGCGTTGTTTCTTTTGCTTTAGAGATTATTTGTTTAACTTTATCCAATTTAGCTAATTTGGCTAATTGAGTCACTTTTGCCTCAATAATTATTTTACCTGCTTCACGCACCACATTTTTAGTTACGCCTTCCGCAAAACAAAGTAAAGTATCAACGTGTCGTTGCCGTTTAGTTAATGTTCCACTTAATTGCGCTTTATGATGAGCCGATACTTTAATATCTACCGCCACATCTTGCAAAGTAGACTGAATATATTGTGTATAAGGAAAGAAAAAATACCGATCGTTTCCTTTTAATCGACCAAAAACATTAATAACACTTAATTGGTTTAAATTAACATTTACCCCTTGTTTTTTCAGTGTTTTATTCAAAATATCTTGTAAATCGCCAACAGTTAAATATTTCAACAGCTCTACTTCGGTAAATTGATGGATCTTAGAAAACTCGACTGTTTTTGATAAACAATCGCCCTGTTGATTGATAATTGTTTGTTGGTCATAACCATCGGGGGTAATATCAATCGCGTAATTTTGAGGACGATAAGTTAAATAACTGGAACGCGCGCTTTCGTATATTTTTTCGAT
>DAOWAM010000032.1 GCA_030634585.1 bacterium | reverse complement strand
GCTTAAAGAATAGAGTGGACGAAGCTTGGAGTGATATTGATGTTCAATTAAAACGTCGTTATGACTTAATTCCTAATTTAGTGGAAACTGTAAAAGGTTATGCAAGTCATGAAAGTAGTACTTTTGAAAAAGTAACCAAGGCGAGAACTGCGGCTATGTCTGCGCAAGAAAGTGGAGATGCTAAGGCACAGGCCGAGGCTGAGAATATGCTTAGCTCAACCTTAAAGTCAATTTTTGCTTTATCTGAAAATTACCCAGATTTAAAAGCAAATACTAATTTTTTAGAATTACAGAATGAGTTAAGTGACACAGAAAATAAAATTCAAGCTTCAAGAAGATTTTATAATGGGAATGTTCGAGATTTTAATACTAAGTTAGAAGTTTTTCCAACAAATATGATTGGAAATATGCTTGGTTTTAAATCTCGTGAATATTTTGAGATTGAAAATGAAGAGGAGAGAAAGAATGTGGATGTGAAGTTTTAAGATTTTAAGATATTAAGATATTAAAAAATGAATGTTTATTAAACATTCATTTTTTATTTTTTTTAATTATTTTAATACCCCTTAGACCAAAAAATAGTAGAGCTAGAATTAGTATTTTTAAAATATAATGATTTCGTATGTCTATAAAATCTCTAGTCATGGGAGTTATATTTCTAACTAGCAGATGAGCGAGAATGCTAATTGGTAAAGTTAGAAATAGCCAATTTTGTTTTGGTATATTGATTTTAAATTTTAGAAAAAGCTTTGACAATAAAGGAGAGAGCAAATAAATTCCTAAGAATGCTGCTATAAAATCAAAGATAGCATATTCCCCAAAACGAAATTGTCTTAAAAATTCTATTGGAATCATATTTTTGTTAATATATCTCAGGGTTTTTAAACGGTATTAAGGCAAAAATTACCGCTTCAGTATAATAACTTGTTCTGGTAATATTATTTTCAGTTAAAAATCCTATTGTTCCATTTTTTTGTTTTGAATTTGTATGTCCAAAAACAGCATCATTGGCTTTTCCTAATTCTTCTCCTGACTCAATTAGTTCAACAATTTTTTTTGGGAGAAAAAACGTTCCTGTTTTTGCTTTTCCCTTAAGTTGATTCGATTTAATAATAATCCAGGCAAAGGCTTCCATCTCATCTTTAATTTTTTCAATACCTCCCTCAATCCCAACCCAAAAACTAGCATCTTTAAATTGATCTTTTGCATTATTAGTCCTATTAATTGCTCCGGCCATTGTTTCTGAATCGTTCATGGGCTGACTTTTGACATCTGAATTAACCAAGACACCTTTAAAATCAAATTTTTCTAAAGGAAACATTTTTTTAAATCCAACTTTTACAGCATTAATTTTAACTGGGTTTGTCGAGGCAATAATTACTTTTTTTATCATAATATTTTATAAAAGAATTAATGAAATCCGTAGGCGTAATCGTTATATTTTATGCCATAAGCATAGCTCCAGATATCAATATTAATATCTGAATTATCTATTTTAATTTGAAGGTATTGGTGGGGAGAAGTGTACCAAACTAGAGTCCATTTAATTTTTATTTCATCATCTGTGAAAAAACCACTTCTAACTAAAAGGGTTCTCATTACATAATTAATATTTGTACAATGAAGAAATCCTTGTTTATCCCAAAATTTTACAATATCATTACTAAATATTCCAAATAATTTTGCATAGGTTTGTACTCGATGACCTTTATATTTTTTAATCAAAATTTCATAACTATGTTTAAGGCAATCTTCCTTGTTTTTTGATTCTTTTAATTTATTGATTGTTTCTTGCATTTCGCTTGGTAGCGTATCAGCTACGGGTGTTTTTCCAAACATGTCTAATGGCATATATTATTTTTATTTTCTTATTTCTTATTTTTATTATATCTTAATTAAAGAATAAATAAAAACTGGCGTGTTAGTAAATATTATTGACAAAATGACGAATTATGTTAATATTAGCATAGATATTTAACCAGTATTTTATCAATAAAGGAGGAGAAAATGAAATATCGTTTAAAGTATTTTTTTGTGTCAGGTTCGGTGTTGGCAATCGATCCTATTGGGGGTACCGGAGAAAGAAAGGCGGGCGATTATTTAATACGTGCTGTTAAAGAAGACACTGATACCGATGCTCATGATAGAGAAAAAAGATGGCATCGAAAATACACAGAAGCAATGACGATTGAAGACGTAAAAAAGTTTTTGCTTAATTTTGGACAGGACATAGTGGGTGATGATGCTAAAAGATGTTTTGGTATAAGTCTTGAGGATTACAACAATAAAGAAGTTCTTTTTGATAAGCCAATAGTTTACTGAGTCCAAAGTAACAAAATTTTTCTTCTAGTCTAGATATTAAATGTTGCACAATACAGCATTTAAAAGGTCCTGAATTATTCTTGACCTTTTTTTATTTCCCCTGATCAATTAAACCACCAATATATTTTGCCTTATAAATTGCTTTTTTATCTTTAGATATTATTGTTTCCTCACCAAAAAAATTATCAACCTCACCTTCAAAGATGTTGTTGTATTTCATATTGTTGTATTCGTATTTTTTAGGTCCGCGGAATGGTTTGTCTTTCGGAATTAAAGATAGCGCTTCCTGTAAAACTTCATATACCGCATTAAAGTCAGCGCCTTTAATTACCCAACCATAATACACCATCATATAGATGGGCATGTTTTCAAAAAATACAACTTCTCGACCACCATATGGTTCACCACCAAAGTAGTTATCATGATATTTCCAATTTCCATCTTCAAAAATCATTGTAGTGGATTTATCATTATTAATAATTTTTTCAGCAGTATCTCCGGCGGCATAAGTAGACTTCTTTGCCTTTACTAGAAAATTACAAAGTTCATTTAAATTAATCATAATATTGCTTTATTTAATTACCTCACACATATCATTAATTGGATTTCCGTTATTATCTTCAGTTAAATATGAATGTTTATATATACGATTTTTGTCTTTTGCGCATGCCCAATCAAGTATTTCTGGTAGTTTGGTTATTTCAAATGTGCTTGGGTCAGCTCCACTAATTATTTTATTTCCTGCGTATGCATTATTGTTATCTTTTCCGAAGTATTCGTTTAAAGCTTCAAAAGAATTTACATCAACATTTTCAAGTTTTAACAGATTGCAAGCAATGCGATGATTCCAATAAATATTATCTTTATCTTTTATGTAGCCACCATTAATTTCTTTAACTGTATTAATATCTATATTGATTTGTTTACAAGTATCATAAAATACTTCACCATCAATAATTTTTAGTTTATTTTTTTTAGCTTCGATTTGTTTATTGTTAATGTTTTTTTGAGATTGATTATTGGATGAAATGTTAGACGCTGTTTTTGTCGTACATCCAGAAAAGATTAAAATAACTGTTAAGATGAATATTGTTTTTTTCATAAGTTTAATTAAATATTTATTATTGACAATAATTTTATTTGTGATAATGTCTTTGTATATTATTGAATATATAAAATTGGGGAGGGAAAGATGAAAGAGCCATCTGAAAAATTAGAAAAAGAAATTAAAGCTAAAATTGAAGAAGAAGTTGTCAAACAGCGCAATGAGCTAGGGTCTGAAGGGTTCATGAAATGGTTGATTGATGAATTTTATACTTTAGGTAAAGCTCATGTAAAACTTCAAGATGACTATGTAAAAAGCAGAAACTTTTAATGTCTTTTTTAGCGACTACGACCACACTGAACTATTAAAAAGTTTAAGAGGTCGTTTTTTATATTGTTAATTATATTATTGATTTGTATATAGCCTCTAATAATCCAAGAATAGTCATTGTTATGATGGTGGTCAATATTGTAAATAGCCATAAGAATATAGACTTCTTAAGATTAGATTTATAAAAATATTTAATAAAATATAATTCAAAATTCGGTCTCAATTGTTCAATTTCTCTACTTTTTCTCTGGATTAGAGCCAAACATCCACAATGGAGTTTTATCAAAAATAAGCTTAGCTTCATCCTCTAGGATTCCGGAAATAACTTCTGGCACTTTTCCAAAGAAAGATTTAAATTGTTCCAGTCCATCATCCTCGAGAATATTCCATTTTGAGTAACCACCCATAAATGGAGATGGCATAGCAAAAATAACTCTCTCAAGTTTGTATTCGCGAGCCATAAAAGAACACATCGGACATGGTTCACAATTTGAATATAGAGTGCAGCTAAGTAAATCATTTCCCTTTAAAAACTTCTTGGCTTTATGCATGACAATAATCTCAGCATGGTCAGAGGTTTTAGCCCTGGACTCATTGGAGGCTTCGGCAATAATCTTTCCTTCTTGAACAACTATAGCACCAAAAGGAGCATCACCATTTTTAACTGCCTCATTAGATAGCTCAATGCATTTACGGATAAACTTTTCATCTTCCTTTGTTTGCATAATTTTAAATCTACGGTTTTAAAGCCGTAATTAATTTTAATTAAGGAGGTTTTTATTTTACATGACATTTCGAGATGATTCGATGTATTTTGAAAAATTGTTAAATACTAGAGCAAAGCGACCTCGGAAGAAAAGTTTATTCCTATTTAATATTAACAAATTAAATTTTCCGTGATTAGATACACCGTGTTGGGCGATGTTTCTTTTATTTATTAATATTTATCTCCAATACAAATTTTATTTTCGCATTTACATGTTTTAGGTGCAAGAGTAGCACAAGAAGTGATTGTGCTATTTTGTGTATTTATTTTATCTGAATTATTTTTAGATGTATCATTATTTCCAAAGTAATATTCATTATTATAACAACCAGCGTTACAATCGCCATTTTCCCCTATTGCCACACAATCTGAATCGATATTACATTCTATATTTTTGTTATCTTGTTTTAAATCTTCTTTTTCAGCTACAGGATTTGTATTGGCGCATCCCGATAACATTATGATGCATAAAAATAAGATTGTTTTTTTCATAAAATTTTATTTTAGTAAATAAAAGTAATGTCATTTAACATTTGTGATAAACGAAGTTTTTGTAATGGAGTGGCAAAAAATTTAGGTGGAAATAAAAAATAATAAAAATAGGAAGCTCTGTTTATTTTAGAAAAAGTAGAAATTATTTTTCACCTTCTTTTTTCTTAAAAAAATCTTTTTGCATTAAAGGACGTACATTATAACCTAGTCCAAATCCAATAAACAGCATACCAATAAGTTTGTTGCTATTTAAAAGGGCAATTCCCACTACAACCAAACCGGCCCCTAATGTTTCTTGCCAATGTTTCATTTTTTTTGATTTTGAATTTAGTTTGTCAGACATTGTTTTATAATTTAATTATTAAATATTTAATTCTTCGACTTAGATTACCTCCGCCTATTTTTTTTATTTTTTATTACAGCGTCTAACGTTTCTGTGTATCTGAAGTTTTTAAAATTCCTTATAAAAATTAATATTATTTTAAAAATTTGGGTGAGCATTTGGCGGAGCCAAGCGCGAACCGGATATCGAGCTGTTATGTGATGTAATGAAAATTTAATTCACGATAGTGAATTAACAAATTGAAAAACTTTATTTAATTTCTTTTTCCATGGATAATTCGTCGTATATTTCACCGTTACCCATTTTAACGTCTTTTATTACCCCGACTTCTTCAAAGCCAAAGCGTTTGTAAAAATCAACTGCTACTTTCTGTTCTTTATTGACAGTCAGCGTAATTTTTTTAATTTCATCGTTATTATCCAGAGAATTTAAAATTGATTCCATGATTTTATCACTAATACCTTGTCCTCTGTATTCTTTTTTAACATAGACACCGTAAATATTAACGTTGCCTTCACCTTTTGGAAAATACCCCATCATGCCAATGTAGTCGTTTTCTGTTTTGATTATGTGCCTCGCATTGTTTACATTGTTGCATTTTTTGATATTTTCTTCCCAGTCCTCCTTTGTACGACTAGAGATCTCTTCCAATGAATAACCGAAGGCTTGGGGGTCAGACGTGAGAGCATCTAGCCACAAATCTCTATATGATTCCCAATCATCCACTGAAATGGAATCAATTTTAAATTCGTTTGAACGTTCAAATTTTTCATTCATACGATCTAAGAAATTAAATAAAGTTTTTCAATTTGGTTTGCTCGGAGAGCAAACATTTTCATTATTTCACACAATGAATATCAATAAGCGAACTTTGTCTAAACGAAGTGCAGGCAAAGTTGGGTAAAATGCCGAGCCGAGGTATTTTCCGCTTATTGCGTTGTTGTACGACCCGACGGGCCTCCTTTTAAATTATAAAGGGGAGGAGAGCGTAGCGTGGCAAGGACTTTGCTTTAAT
>DAOWAM010000092.1 GCA_030634585.1 bacterium | reverse complement strand
TATTTGCTGATCGATAAGCTGGGTTAATTCTTCCACTTTCATTTGTGGTACCTGTTTATAAGAAATAACAGTAGGAGAAGGCAGACAAATTCTTGTCTCACCCGCTACTGGATCGGCATAACCTCCGTTAAAAAAGTAAGTCATGTGCGCATATTTTTCCGTCTCCGTAATATAAAGTTGGCGAAAATTACTTAAACACATTGGTAAGGTATTTTTTAAATCCTGGCTGGGAAAAGCGGTCAGAATACTATCTAGGTCCGGACCAAAATCAGTTAAAGCAACGAAACAAAGATTTTTAATAACCTTTTTTCGTCGAAAAGCATTAGGGTTTCTTTGATTAAAATCATCTTGTACAAAGATTTTGCTAAACTGTCGCGCTCGGTCAGATCGCAAATTAAAATAAATTAACGCATCGTGATCATTAATGGTTGCTACTGGTTTTTTATTTTCTACGATAACACTAGGAGAAATAAATTCATCAGTTTCTTGCCGATTATAAGCCTGGCTAATCGCTTCCTCCGCGTTATGAACAGCGATACCTTTTCCTGACGCTAACAAATTATACGCTTTTTCCAAACGCGCCCAATTCTTTTTTCGATCCATAGCGTAAAAACGGCCAATAATTGTCGCGATTTTTGTATTAGACGGTAAATGCTCTTTTAATTTATTAATCGCATTGATTGATCCGTGTGGAGAAGAATCTCGTCCATCAGTAAACAAGTGTAAAAAAACTTTCTTAATTTTTTGTTGTTCTGTTAATTTTAATAAAGCGTATAAATGTCCTGGATCAGCGTGGGCACTGGGAGATAACGCTAACAAGCCCATTAAATGCAACGCTGAATGATGCTTTTTTACATGTTTAATGGTCTCCAATAAGGCAGTATTCTTAAAAAAAGTATTTTTGGCAATTGCTCGATCAATCACTATTGAATCACTCTCAACAATTCTGCCCGCGCCAATATTACTATGTCCCGTTTCTGAATTACCTACTTGATTATCTGGTAGGCCAACCGTGTGTCCTGACGCTCTTAATTTAGTAAAAGGATAACTTGCGCTTAAGTGATTTATAGTAATTGGATTAGCTAAAGTAATTGCATTACCTGGCGATGGTGGAGCAATACCCCAACCGTCAAGAATAATTAGAACTACCAGTTGATAATGATTATTCCATCTCATTACTTTGTTTAATTAATTATTATATTTATACCCCTGAACTTTATTATTTGTTTTGTTCATTTTCTATTTGTAATAGACGATTATATTTAGCCAATCGTTCTCCTCGTTGTGGAGCGCCAGTTTTGATAAAATCCGCTCCGGTAGCCACTGCTAAATCAGTGATGAAATCATCATTAGTTTCTCCCGAACGATGTGAGATAATAAAACGATAATTATTTTGTTGTGCTAATTTGATACAAGCAATTGTTTCGCTCAATGAACCAATTTGATTTAATTTGATTAAAATAGCGTTAGCAACTTGTTGATCAATTCCTTTCTGTAAACGTCGTTGATTAGTCACGAATAAATCATCACCAACTGAGATAACTGATGGATAATTCTTTTTGAAATTGACCATCATCTGACTCCAATTTGACCAATCGTCTTCTGATAGTCCATCTTCAATTGATATCAATGGATATTTTTTCAACCAAGATTGATAAATATCAACCATTTCTTGCGCCGTTCGTTGCTTCTTTTCAAATAGATAACTGCCAGATTGATAGAATTCAGAAGCGGCCGCATCAATAGCTAAAGAAATTTCTTTCCCCGGTTGATAACCGGCCTGATTAATCGCCTCAACTAAAATTTCAAACGCTAATTCGTTTTTGGCTAAATGAGGCGCAAATCCGCCTTCATCGCCAATCCCAATAGTATAACCTCGTTCTAACAAAATCTTTTTTAAAACATGATAAATTTCTACTCCCGCCCGAAACTGGGAACGAAAATCTTTCAAACCCTGCGGAACAATCATAAACTCTTGAATATCTAAACCAGAATCAGCATGTCTACCACCGTTAATGACATTTAATGTTGGTATTGGTAATTTGAAAGAATTATCTAATTGATAAGCTTGTTTAATTAATTTCCAAAGAGGAATCTGACGCGCATTAGCTAATGCTCTAGCGCTAGCCAAAGAAACTGACAAAATAGCGTTGGCGCCTAAATTAGATTTATTTTCTGTTCCGTCCAAATCAATCATCAATTTATCAACTTCTGCTAATTGTTCAATTTCTTGACCGATTAATTTTGGTGCAATTACTTTATTAACGTTATTAACTGCCTGTAACATTCATGTGCCTAGATATACTTTTTTGTCTCCGTCTCGTAATTACAACGCTTCAGCTGTCCTTCTTTAGGCGTTATATGTCACACTTTCTTTCCCTTATTGACCATTATCTAAAACAACTTTGGTCTCTACTGTAGGCCAACCTCGTGAATCAATAATTTCCCGCGCGATAATTTTGGTAATTTTCATATTTTTTTATTTAATGTTTTTTAATTAATGGTGTC
>DAOWAM010000061.1 GCA_030634585.1 bacterium | reverse complement strand
ACTTCTCATTCAAAAGCTTGTTCAAGATGTTTAAGGACGTTCAAATGCCCCGAAAGAACAAATCAAGAGCTTTAATGATCATAACGCGAAAGTATTAGATTATGCTTTAGAATTAGCCAAAAAAGAGAAGCTAACTAAAAAGAATTTACAAATATTGAAATTGGCTACCGCTTTACATGATGTGGCAAAACTCAACACACCACTAGTTAAACATGGATTTGCTGGAGCGAAAATCGCCTACGAACAACTAATCAAATTAGGATTTAATAAACGCTTAGCCAATAAAGTATCGCGAGCAATTGCTCGACATATGGGTCCACTTCCGGGATTTATGGCTGGACAAGTGATAAAATGGGAAAAGGAAAAAGGAGAAAAGATTACTTTCCCCCGACCAAAAACAAAAGTTGAACAATTGCTTTATGATGCTGATATGTTGAGCTTAATTGATCGACAAGGAATTGCCAAAATCTTGATTATCAGAAAAAATGTGGAAGTTTTTCAAAAAGAAGACGAAGAAACGGCAAAAAAGAAACAGATTATTCCGGAAGAAGCAGCTTGGACGTCCGCTTTACAGAGTGCGCGTCAAGCAGCCGATTCGCTTTTTACCAAAGCAGCGAAAATGAAAGCCAAACAACTTTTACAGGAAGCAGAAAAGTTGTTTGAGGAATTTAAATTGTGAAAGTAATTATAATTTAGTAATAATCAAATCTATGTTAAAGAAGGCAGTAATTTTATTAAACATTATTGTATTTGGTCTATTCATTGTGCAATTTCTTACTATCCCGGGCATTGTTTTCTTTTTAACTGCTAACGAAACGAGCTTGATAGGAAAAATATCCGATTTATTCTATATGGCACTACTTTTTTTAACGCCTTTATTAACCATTATTTTTCTCTCAAAGAAGAATCCCAAATTAATTTCCAGAGGGTAATAGGTACTTTTTATAGAATATTAATAATTAATTTTTAAATTTATTTTATGATCAAAAAAATCTTAATCATTATTTGTATTTTAATTGTCGTCGGATTAATTTACTCTTTTTGTTTTTATCAAAATAATTCAGAGAAAAAAATGGAAAAAGAATCTCAAGAAAATTTAAAAAAAGAGATTTTGAAAGAAGGAAGTGGCAAAGAAGCCAAACAAGGTGATACGGTAGTGGTTCATTATACGGGAGTGTTGGAAAATGGAACAAAATTTGATTCAAGTAAAGACAGAAATCAGCCATTTTCTTTTGTTTTGGGAGCAGGACGAGTGATCAAAGGATGGGACCAAGGTGTTTTAGGAATGAAAGTAGGAGAGCATCGAAGATTAACCATTGACCCAGTCTTGGGTTACGGAGAAACAGGCGCTGGTGGAGTAATACCTCCTAACGCAGTGTTAGTTTTTGAAATAGAACTTTTAGAAATTCAGTAACCAAAATGGTTTCTAAATTGTGAGATAGAATAAAATGAGAAAAAAATTACCAGCCAATTTATTTAAACGAGGAGTTTGGTTGGCGCCGATTGCTGGGTATTCCGACGTTGGTTTTCGGAAACTTTGCTATCAGTATGGCGCGCAATATACTTTTTGTGAAATGGTGAGCGCTTATCAATTGGCTAGTAAAAATTCGGCCAAGTTTACGGCGTTGGATATATCTGATATAAAAACTCCCACGGGAATACAAATTATCACTCCTAACGCGACGATTTTAATATCGTCGCTTTTAGTTTTGAATAAATTAATCAAACAAAAACCATATTGTCATATTTCTAGTATTTGTCTTAATTTGGGTTGTCCAGTTCAAAAGAAATCAGGCGCTTATTTACTAAATAATTTAGAGCTAATAGAGCAATTGTTTAGCGCACTTAAACAACACGCGACTTTACCAATTGGCGCTAAAATACGTTTAGCAATTAACGAGACAGACAAAAAAAAGAAGATTTATTTAAAAATTACTAAATTAGCAAATAAGTATTTAGATTTTTTAATTGTTCATGGACGAACCTTAACACAACTTTATCGAGGGTCGGTAGATCTAGAAGCAATCAAACAAATTAAGCAGATAGCTACTATTCCAGTAGTGGGAAATGGTGATATCAAGTCTCCACAAGATGCGGAGTTGATGTTTAAGCTAACTAAATGTGACGCAGTAATGATTGCTCGAGAAGCAATGAAACGACCGTGGATATTCAAACGAATTAAAGATTATTTTGCCACAGGGAAAGAACAAGTGATTGATGAGGAAAAAGAAAGGATCACTTGTCTCAAAAAATACCTTGTTTATCAACGGAAGTACAACATAGATTTTTTACACACACGGATGCACGTTCAATTATTTTTAAAAAATAAATATCCACAATTGAATTTGAAAATTAATTCAGCCAGCAGTGTGGCGGAGATAAGGAGGATAGTGGAAGACATCAAATAAAATCTATTTGGATACAAAAAACTTTTGATAAAAATAAATATTCTTTTATTTTTTAATTTATGATAAATTTTTTGACAATAGTTCTAACAAAGGGTAAAATAAAGATAAAATTATTTATTTATGTCTAAAAAGAATACAATTGATCAATTAAAACAAGCTGATTTGCGTGGACGAGGTGGCGCTGGTTTTCCTACTGGGTTAAAGTGGGAAATGGTTAAACAATTTTCGGCAAAAAAGAAATATATTGTTTGTAATGGATCAGAGGGCGACCCTAGTATTGCTAAAGATGGTTTTATTTTGGCCCATTATCCAGAACAGGTAATTAACGGCATAAAAATTGCTTTACAGACAATTGATCATAGTTCAGCTTATCTTTATTTACGAACGGATTATTATCAAAAATATAAAACAAAATTAAAAAAAGTAATTGGTCGATCGCCAATTACTTTATTTAAAGAAATCGGTGGTTATCTCAGTGGCGAAGAAACTACTTTAATCGAAACAATTGAAGGTAATCGTCAAGAACCGAGAATGAGACCGCCTTATCCGCCACAATCAGGACTGTGGAATTGCCCCACTTTAATTAATAATTTAGAAACATTCTATTGTGTTAATCAAATTGCGACTCAACAATATCAACGAACTCGTTTTTATACTTTAAGTGGCGATTTACTTAATCCCGGCGTTTATGAGTTACCAATTAATTGGTCAGTTAAACGGATTTTACAGGAGACGAATAATCTACTTTCTTTGAGAAGTAAATTCTTTATTCAAATTGGCAGTGGAGTAAGCGGTGAAATTATAAAATCAACCGAATTAAATCGACAAGTTAATGGTAGTGGCGCTATTGTTGTTTATAAAACTAAAAAACACAAACCAATTTCTTTAATGCGTTATTGGGCTAAATTCTTCTTAGATACAAATTGCGGAAAATGTGCGCCTTGTCGAGAAGGTATCTATCGTCTTAATAAATTGCTTTGTGGTAATAGAATAAATCGTCGATTATTAGACGATTTATTATTTGTTTTAGAGCAAACCAGTTTTTGTCCATTAGGCAAAAGTGTGACTGTCCCTTTTCGCTCTTTATTAGATAAAATTTATTAATTATGACGACTAAAAGATTTAAAATTATAATTGACGGAAAAAGCGTGGTGGTACAGAACGGACAAACTATTTTAGATGTAGCCAAAAAAAATAAAATTGATATTCCCGCTCTTTGTTATCATCCTGATTTAAAAGCAAGAGCTAATTGTCGAATTTGCGTGGTAGAAATTAAAGGCGTACGAGGATTAAAAACAGCTTGTTCAACCGAAGTAAGTCCGGGAATGAAAATTATCACTAATTCGCCAAAAGTAAAGAGGGCAAGAAAAATTAATTTAGAATTAATTTTTGCGCAACACGAAGAAGAATGTAGTGATTGTATTTGGAACTTTAATTGCCATTTAGCTAAATTAGCCGATGAATATAAAGTAAAAACGACTCGTTTTGCAGAACGGAAAAGTAAACGACCAGTTTATCAATTTGGTCCGTCATTGATTTTTGACACGCGTAAATGT
>DAOWAM010000050.1 GCA_030634585.1 bacterium | reverse complement strand
TTATCTTGATTTAGAAGTTAAGGTAGACACCCATTGGGTAGAAAGATTTTAATATTATATATCTATGTTCAAAGAAAGAAGAACTGAACAACAATCGGAGAAAGAACCAGAAATTAATTATCACATTTTGTTTATCACGCATCGGACGGCAAAAGATTATGCTAAAGTAGGGCAAAATCTTAAACAATGCGATATTTACATTCCGGAGCTTTTTGCATGGCATCAAAAAATGGCTCGTGAGTACCAGCAATTGAGTGAAGGAAAAATTACACCAGGAGAATTGGCTTGGCGTTATGAAACGGGAAGCAATTCCTTAGCAAAATATTTTTGGTCAATACTTTATCAGTCTCATAAACCAATAATTCTTATTGATGTACCTTCAAATAAAGATAATCCTCAACTTACGGATTTTTTTGACAAAGACGCAAAAAATGATCAACAATTTAAGGTGATCTTCCAAAAATTTTGCGAGGGACAATTAAATAAAGCAATCGAATTAGCAAAAATCTTTTTTGTAAATAGTACTAAACTTTATTTAGAACGCGAAGAAATAATGAAAAATAGTTTAGAAAAAAAAGTAAAAACGACAATTAAAAATAATCCGACATTAAGCAAGAAAAAGAAAATAAATGTTTTGTTAACGTTGGGAGCAGCGCATACTAGTTTTTATCATTGGTTAAAAAAAGAGCATCCAGATAATAGCCGTCAAATACTCGCTGAATCACTAATTGTTCACGATGCTTTTTCAGAATGTTTATTGAGAAAGATTTATCATAAACCAATCAGCGATTTATTAATCGCGCGTGGATTAGTCGAACGTCTTTTAGCAAATTATTTTTATCAATTTACTGACGATTCAATAAAAAACATGCGCTTATTGAGAAAAATGAGCGAGTGCTTAACTTTAGACGATATTAGACAAATTTCCCAACGGTTTAAGGATAAAAAAAACGGCGTGTATTTTTATCGAAACGTCGATTGTTATCAAATTGTGATTAATTACTTAAAAAAACGAAAAGGTATTCATATTCCCACTTCGGAAAAAGAAATTGATAAATCGTTAAACTAATTAAGTTCTATGCCAGAATTACCAGAGGTAGAAACAATTAAACGACAATTGAGCGCTAAACTTAAGAATAAAAAAATAGCCACAGTAGAAATAAAAATTCCTAAATTAATTCAAGGAATTTCTATTTTTAAGTTTAAGCAATTAATTGTTGGCGCTAAAATAAAACAAGTGCGTCGACGTGCTAAACTATTGATTGTTGATTTAAATAATCGTTATAGTTTGTTGACCCATCTAAAAATGAGCGGCCAATTAATTTTTTTATCAAAGTTTTCTGCTGATAAAATTAATTCATCTACAGTTATAATTTATTTTTTTACCGATGGAAGCGTTTTATTATTTAATAATCCGCGACGTTTTGCTTATGTTAAATTAGTCGCCACCGATCAATTAACAAATATTTTTAGTGAATTTGGTCCAGAACCATTAGAATCAGCGTTTAACTTAGCGCAATTCAAAGAATTATTAGCGCGTCGACCAAGGAGCAAAATTAAACCTATATTAATGGACCAACATTGGTTAGCCGGAATTGGTAATCTTTACGCACAAGAAATTTGTTTTTATGCTGAAGTATCACCTTTTCGTTTGGTGAATAGTTTGTCGGAGCAAGAAATGAAGAAAATCTATCAAGGAATAAAAAAGATTTTGCCGATGGCAATTAAATACCGCGGATCTTCAACCGATCAACATTATGTTGATACTGATAATAGACCGGGTGATTACAATGCGAAAATTATGGTTTATAGTCGGCAAGGAAAGAAATGTTTTCGTTGTGGATCGATAATCAAAAAAATAAAATTATCTGGTCGAGGTACCTGTTATTGTCCTTACTGTCAAAAATAGAATAGTTTTTATTAAACATATGGTAAAAAATAAAACAAAAGATATACAAATAGGCGCGATCAGTTATACTAAATTAAGTATTTATCAGCAGTGTCCTTTTCAATATAAATGTTATTTAGATAAATCAATTTATCATCGATATCATCGCGACACCCCGCCTTTAATCTTTGGTAGTTTAATTCACGGTGTATTATGTTCATTTTATAAAGATTTATTAGTAAAAGAAAGAAATCATCAGCAAATGCGTCGCTTGTTTAAAGAAAAATTTTTAGCTGATCAAATAAAACATTTACAAATTTTTAAAAATAAACAAACGATTAATCAATATGTTGCCAAAGCCAAACAACAATTTAGCAATTTTTTGGACAGTCGTTTTGTTAAAACAAAACCTTATTTAGTGCCAGAAAAAAATCAACGAATGTCGATTGGCAATTTAGAATTATTGGCTAAAATTGATCGGATTGATAAAAACAAACAAGGGTTAGAAATTATTGATTATAAAACAGGAAAATTATATGAACCAGGTATTGATCCGTTGCAATTAAATTTTTATCAATTAGTTATTTCGCAAAAATATCCTCTTTTACCGGTAGTGCGCAAGACCTATTTTTATTTAGATTCAGGAAAGGAAATATCAATTTCAACTAAAGCTAGCGATAATAAAAAAACATTAGTTTTAGTCAAGAAAATAGTTAAGCAGATCGACGCGGATCAAGAGTTCAAACCCAAAATTAATTCTAAATGTCGTTGGTGCGATTTTCGAACTATTTGCCCGTTACAAAGACCTGATACAACTAACGCACCTTTTTAATAATTTATTAGTATTCATGGACAATAAAAAAATTATTTTAATCGCCTGTTTATTCTTATTATTATTGGTTGGTTTTATGGTACCCGTTTTAGCAGAAGAAACAACTAATCAGATTTATATTTTTTATAGTCAATCTTGTTCTTATGCTGATCAAGCGATGCTATTTTTGGGACAATTAATAAGTAAATACGCTAATTTAACGATTCATAGTTTTGCCACCGAGGATAATCAAGATAATGAAAAAATGTTTTTTCTTTTGGCGCAAAGTTATGGTTTGGATTTAAATAACTTGGTTTATCCGACTATTTTTTTTAGTGATCAAGTTTGGCCTGGTTTTGACAATAACATTGCTCGTCAAATCGAACAGCAAGTAGCGCGATGTCAACAAATTAATTGTCCGTCATTGGCGGATAGAATTAAAATTGCTCAGCAAGACAATAATTTAATATCTAACGATAAAGTTAGCGTAACTAACTCTCCAATTTTTAAAATAGGCATTGTTTTATTAGTACTGATTCTACTGATTTTTTTAATGACAAAATTATAGATTTAACTTTGGAAAATATTAATACTAACACTAGAATTAGTAGGTTGTTTCAATTATCAGAAAGTGCTACAATATTTTAAGTAATATTAATTCATTTTAATTTAATAATTTTATGTTCAAGACAAGAAAAATAAGGAATCTTTTTATTTTTAGCTTAGCACTGTCACTATTTTTGGTTTTTTGTCTAATTGCTAACGCAGCGCCGAGTTATTTGCAATCCAGTGGTACCTATACCGATAGTTTCACCGACTCGACGGGAATCAGCAGTAATCAGGGAACAACCAGTGGCGGCTCAATCACGATGAGTTTAACTTCACAATCGTTTAGTGAAGATTTTTATCAAACGACTAATCAAGATACTGATTTAACCACCGCTCGTTGGAACACTACCACCGGGAAAGTAACTATTCCTGCTTGGAAAGATGCTGATTATCTCTCGCGAGAGATAATCACTTTAGATAATAGCAATAATAGTTCCGATTTAACCAATTATCAGGTTAATATCAATTTAACTTCGGAGAGCTTTAATTTTAGTCACGCCGAATCAGACGGTGCCGATCTTCGCTTTGTTGATAGTGATGACACTACTTTACTTGGCTATTGGATTGAATCTTATGACCAAAGTGGTCAAACGGCCAGTATCTGGGTAAAAATCCCCACATTATCTGCTAATTCGACTAAACAAATTTATCTCTATTATTGGAAAAGTGGTGCTACTACTGCTTCTAATTTTGATCAAGTATTTGTTAAAGATTTTGATTCAGTCAGTGAAAGTAATCAAATTCTTTACTATAATTTTGATACTGGTAGCGGATCTACTTTAATAGATCAATCAGGAAATAGTTTAAATGCCACTCTAACTAATACCACTTCTACTATCTGGCAAGCGAGTGACGGTGGTAGCTGGTATGCCACCTCCACGCCGATCTTTTCTAGTGGTGATTCGATTAAGTTTGATGGACAAAATGATTATGCTAAAGTAAACAGCACTTCTTCTTTACAACTGACTGGTGATATGACACTGGAAGCCTGGGTCAAGTTCCCCAGTGCTTTTTCTGCCAATTTAAATGAAATTGATCCAACTATTTTTGATAAAGGAAATTACAAATTATATTTTGATCACTCGACTGGCAAACTGAACTTTGAGATTGACGATGACAGTGATAATATGACCAGTAGTTGGACGGAAAATTACAATTTAACTGGATATAATTTTGCCCAACCCCTGGATACTTATAACGGTTATCTTTACGCTGGAATGGGCAATGGTGAGGGCGATGGCGATATTTATTATTATAATCCTGGTGCTGATACTTGGGTACTTTCATACAATGGTTCAACCGCGGCAATTGAGGATT
>DAOWAM010000046.1 GCA_030634585.1 bacterium | reverse complement strand
TTTTTGGATACAAAAAAAGGCAGTAGTCAATTCCTCTAGTTACTACTGCATTTTTAGTTAAATTAGTCCTAAGTTTAACGGGGACAGCTAAACGTCCTTTATCATCTAAATTATAATGATATTCACCGATAAACATAAACTAATTGTAAATTAAAAGATTAATACAAATACCCCAAGTAAAGTTATCCACTGTCATGTTCACTTATCCCCAAAGTTATCCACAAGTATCATCTATATATCCATTTTATACTACTTTCTTCCACTTGTCAAAATCTACCTGTGGATAACTTTCAAGTGGAAAACTAAAGGCTAATGTCTAACGAAGTTAGACCGGGCCCCCTAGGTTAACTGTCGCTCTGTTACCAAGAGCGACTTAGGGACCGTTCATTAAAAATGGTTTAAAGACAAAACGCAAAATAAAAAAACACAGTTGATACTGTGCCTGATAACTAATTTAATTTTTTTAATAAAACAATCTAAATAATTATTTACTAATTAATAACTATTAATTCAATCCGTGATTATTCAAATTAATATTTGGTTGTTTGCCGTAATTAGGAAGAATAATCTTTCTTATTATTTTTTTTGATCGTTGATTAATTTTTTTACTATTCAATAATTCTTTTTCTTTCCAAGAAGACAATTGTTTTAAATTAACAAAATCAGTCGCTTTAATTCCCACCACTGGTATATTTAATAATCTCGCTAATAAATTAGCAATAACTAAACTTACTCGTAATCGACTAAATGAATTGGCAGGTCCATTAACTACTACAATTCCGTTTAATTCAGTTAAAGAAATCTCGCCAGCTCTCAAGCAATTATTAATTGATTTTAATAAATTATTTTTCTTATATATTTTTGGTCTGCTATTTAATTGTTTGATTATCTGTTGCTGATCAATCAAAGCGCAAGTAAATTTCTTATTTTCGGTTGTGTTGATAACTAAAAACATATTTATTTTATTCATTTATGGCCATCGCGCTTACATTTACTCCACCCGTAAACAAACGAGAATAAGCGTAGAATTGGCCTTGTAACTTCCCTGATTGATCAAAAATACGTACTTGTGGACTATGTGCACCAATAGGACTAGTAATTATTTTTGCTATGCTAGATTGTTTGTCTAATTTTGCCGTTGCCACATTAACCCCACCGTAAAAGGACGCATCATAAGCTAAAAATTGTGATTTCAAATTAGCGCTTTCATCAAAAACACGAACAAACGGTCCGCTTTGCGAAGCAATACTAACAATTAAATTATCTTTGCCATCACCATCAGTATCTCCAGCTGCAACCTTAACTCCCCCGCGAAAACTCTCAGCAAAAGCAAAAAAATGCCAACGAAAATTTCCTTGCCCGTCAAAAACACGAACATGAGGACCACCACCTGAACCAGCTCCAGTAATAATTTCGTCCTGTCCATCAATATCAAAATCGCCTGTTGCTATATTGACTCCCCCGCGAAAAGACGAATCATAAGCTAAAAATTGACGTAATAGATTTCCTTGTTGATCAAAAATCTTAATCAATGGTTCATTCCCCGGACCAGGACTAGTAATAATTTCATCTTGTTTATCGCCATCTAAATCGCCACTGGCTATATTGACTCCCCCGCGAAAAGACGAATCATAAGCTAAAAATTGACGTAATAGATTTCCTTGCTGATCAAAAATTCTAATTAAAGGAGCTCGTTGTGAAATAGGACCAGTAATAATTTCGTCTCGGCCGTCACTATTTAAATCGCCACTGGCCACATTAACCCCTCCGCGTAATTTTTCATTTTCCACAAACCAACCTGGATTAGTTAAAACACCATTTGATTGAAATATTCTAACGTGTGCTCCACCGCTAGTTCCAGCGCCAACTAATAACCAAGATTCGTTTACTGTTTGTTCAGCTTGTTCATAAGCATATTTCACTGACTGGTAAGCAGTTACTCTTCCCTGTCCTAATTGACCAACATAATTAGCATTGAACCCTTCAATATTTTTAGCTTGTTCTAATAATATTTGACGTATATCCTGATTAGAAAGTTGAGGATTAACTGATTTAATTAAAGCGGCTATACCAGAAACAATTGGCGCCGCCACTGAACTTCCTGACCAGCCACCACCATAAAGTTGCTGAAAATCTTGGTAACCAGATCGTTTAACCATAGTACTGTAAACCTGATCAGCTGGAGCAACTAAATCAACACAACGTGATCCATAATTAACAAAATTAAGTTTTCGTTCATAATCATCAACGCCAGAAACACCCAATACTTGTTGATGTTCATCTTCGGAACAAATTGGATAGGCTGGATATTCATTTAGATCTAATCCATTTGGATCACCCAAATAATTTCCCGCAGCAGCAACAATCAGTGCTCCATTTTGCCAAGCACGATCAATTGCTTGATCCAAAAAAACGCTATCATTTAGACCAGCAAAACTAAGATTAATAATATCAGCGCCCATTTGTCGAGCATAATCAATCGCTTCAATCACTTCGCTTAATCGTCCTTTCCCTTCTCCACTTAAAACTCGCAAGGGCATTATTTTACACCGCCAAGCCACACCAAGTGCGCCTTGATTGTTATCACCTTGCGCCGAAATTAATCCGGCAACAATTGTTCCATGATTTATTCCTTCTACATTATGAGCAACATTAAGTTTGGGAGAAGGATCAGCAGATTGTTGAATAAAATCCCATCCATGAACATCATCAATATAGCCATTATGATCGTTATCTATTCCATCATTGGGGATTTCTTGACTATTAGTCCAAATATTATTTTTTAGATCTGGATGATCAATATCAACGCCCGTGTCAATCACCGCGATAACTACATTTTTGTTTCCTCCACTAGCTAAATCCCATGCTTGAGGAGCGCGAATAATTGATAAATTCTTTTGTTGGGAAAAAGAAAAATCATTAGGTAATAAACTAATTTCGTATTGTTGATTTATTTCTATCTGTTCAATAAATTCATTTGTTTGTTTGATTGACTGAAGGTCAGCTAAACTAATCGGGAAAGAGAATTTAAAATGGTAAATCTGACAATCATTTTTTAGTTTAACTAGTGCTTCATAATTATTTGTTTGAGAATTACAAAATAAATTAACTTTGCTAAAAAACATAGTCAAAGATAATAGCAAGCAAACGATAATTAAAGTGCAATAAATTTTGTAATTATTTTTTCTCATTTTTCTTTTTATTAAACAAACTTATATGATATTTAGACTTTAAGACAATCAGTATGATCAATAAAATGATTGTAGCAATCAGTAAATATTTGATCATTTGTTGTCGGTAATGATTGGCAGGAATAATTAAAACATCTTCACTTTGAGCCAAGACATTCTCGGAAAGAAACAAAACAAACAAACAACAACTAATTAAAAAAGTTTTAAATAAAGAATTAATCTTGTTGATTTGTCTAACTTGTTTAATTAAATAAATCATATCCAATAACTAATTTATTTGTTCTAATTCTACCAGTTTTTTTGTTTTTTGCCAATTTAAAGAAAAACAGGGAATGAGAAAATATCTCGCTCCCTGTTATTAAATTGTTAAATTATTTAACAATCTATTTCCCAAAAGTAACATGACCTTTCCTTGGTCGGCAAAGAAAGAACACGCAAGGGTATTTTACCTTCAAAGGTTATTTCCATTAAAAAAGAATGATTTGCGCTCCGTAAGATTGTTTCTTTGACCGGCGGCAATGCTTCATCAGGAAAATTAGGACCGATAGAAAGATAAAGTCCGATCTTTCTAAAATAAGCAATTGCCCAGTTTGCTAACCCCTCTTTGTAAATCTTATAAAGAAATCTTTCTCGTTCATCTATCAAGATCAATAAACCGTCTGTTGTTTTGTTAATATTGATTATTTTTCCATCAAGACATTCGTTAATGATTATCTTTCCTCCAGCACTACCCATATAACGAATAAAAATATGTTTCGCCCGGAAATTGGCTAATGCCTTTCGTATAGTTTCGTAATGGACCGATGGGTCAGTTTCATATTGTTCCATCTTTCCCTCCTTTATTTTTAAGAACTTTAATTATTCTTAGGATATTTTAATTAACAGGTTTTGTCAACCCTGTTAAATGTTGTATTTAGCGGGGTTTACCCTGCTAAATCCGCCAAGGGCGGTGCGAAGCAATTTAACAGGGTAAATACTAATATAATTTACAATTCTTTTAAGATTTTTGGTATTTGATTTAAACGTTGAATCAGAAAATCCGGTTTTACGCTACGTAACATTTTTACCGTTTCAAAGCCACGAATTGCTATTGAGCAAGCTTTTATTGCTTGCGCCGCTTTAATATCAGAACGCATGTCTCCAACATAAACCATCGGTTGGTGAAAGATTTGCTTAAAATATTTTAATACTTTAGTTTTATCTCGACCTAATGCATCTTCAGAAGCAATAATCTTTTTCCAAAAATGAAATATATGTTGTTGTTTTAAAAACTTGATTGTTGAACTACGGTCAGCATTAGTTCTTAATACCAATAGATGTTGTTCAGCTAATTTTGATAAAAATTCTGGTTGGCAACGTAAACTGATCATTTTGATTCCTTCGGCTACTTTCAGACGACCAACCTCTGCTTCAATTTGATTAATTAATTGTTTATTTTCACGACCAATTAGATTTTTAATTGCTGTTTCAATCGGTGGTCCAAATTGTGGTTCTATGGTTCGATAATTAAAATTAAAATTATATTTGCGAAAAGCTTGTTTAACCACCCAAAGACACATTCTCTTTGAATGAACAAGTGTTCCGTCAAAATCAAAAGCTAATAACATCAGAATTAAAATATTAAAAACAAAAGAATTATTTATAAATTATTTAGAATTAT
>DAOWAM010000066.1 GCA_030634585.1 bacterium | reverse complement strand
TTGGATATTGGCGCAAGCGATTGGTTAGAGCAAGCAAAGGTGATTACTGTAATTGAATGGGCAGATCAAGTAGCGGACATCTTGCCTAAAAATACTATTTTGATTAAAATAAAAACAAGCAAAAAAGAAAATGAAAGAATAATTAAAATTTCTAAAAATGGAAAAATCTTATCAACCAAGTAAATACGAGGATAATATCTATCGACTTTGGGAAAAGTCGAATTATTTTAATCCCGATAAATTGCCTAAAAGATCTGCTAATCAGCGGAAAAATAAGGCATTTACAATTGTTTTACCACCACCCAATGTTACAGGTCAATTACACGTTGGTCATACCTTAATGTTAGCTATTGAGGACTTGATTGTTCGTTTTAAGCGGATGCAAGGATATACTACTTTATGGCTTCCGGGAACTGATCATGCGGCAATTGCTACGCAAAATGTAGTGGAAAAAAGCTTACTTAAGCAGGGGAAAACCAGAGAGAAACTAGGTCGTGAACAATTTATTGCTGAGTGTTGGAAATGGACACATCAATATCACGATCGCATTGTTAAACAAATTAAAAAGATAGGCGCCTCTTTGGATTGGTCGCGGGAACGCTTTACCATGGATAAGGCAATGTCGACGGCAGTCAATCAATTATTTATTCAAATGTATCAGGACGGTTTAATTTATCAAGGCAAACGATTGATTAATTGGTGCCCGCGTTGTCAGTCTAGCTTGGCTGATGATGAAGTAGAATATCAAGATACAACGGGTGCTTTTTATTATATTAAATATCCTTTTAAAAATAATCCCAAGCAGCATTTAACTATTGCTACTACTCGCCCAGAAACAATGTTAGGAGACACGGCGGTAGCGGTTAATCCTAAAGACAAACGATACAAGCAATTTATCGGACAAGAATTACTTTTGCCACTTACTAATAGAACAATTCCTATTATCGCTGATGAACATGTTACTCTAGACATGGGAACTGGCGCATTAAAAGTTACTCCGGCACACGATCCTGATGATTATGAAATCGGTCAACGGCATAATTTGCCAATTATTAATTTATTATCTAAGGATGGTAAATTAAATAAAAATGGCGGAATTTATCAAGGCATAGATTGCTTGGCAGCGCGTCAAAAAGTAATCGATGACTTAAAAATACAGAATTTGTTTATCAAAGAAGAACCAATCGTTCATCGAGTTGGCCATTGTTATCGTTGCCAAACAATTATTGAGCCAATTATTTCTAAACAATGGTTTATTAATGTTAACAAAAAAATAAAACAAACCAATAAAACATTGCGACAATTAGCCAGTGAAGCAGTCACCGAAAAATCAATAAGAATTATTCCAGAGCGATTTAATAAAACTTATTTTCAATGGATTGATAATTTACATGATTGGTGTATTTCCCGTCAGATTTGGTGGGGACACCGTTTACCAATTTGGTATTGTCAACAATGTAATGAAATAATTACTTCTGTAAAAAAACCAAACAAATGTCCTAAGTGTCACAGTCATAATTTGGTCCGTGATGAAGATACTTTAGATACGTGGTTTTCTTCTGCTTTATGGCCTTTTTCTACATTAGGTTGGCCTAATCAAAGCAAAGATTATCAGAATTTTTATCCCACTGATGTGTTAGAGACTGGTTATGATATCTTATTTTTCTGGGTGGCGCGAATGATAATGATGGGAATTTATGCTACCGGCAAATGTCCATTTCACACAGTTTATTTGCATGGTTTGGTTTGTGATCAGCGAGGTAAAAAAATGAGCAAATCGAAAGGCAATGTAATTGAACCTTTGTCTGTTGCTGAAAAATATGGCGCTGATGCGCTTCGTTTGTCTTTTATTTTAGGTAATAGTCCAGGAAATAATTTAAACTTAGATGAACGTAAAATTGCCGGTTTCCGCAATTTTATTAATAAATTGTGGAATATTTCTCGTTTCATTTCTGGACAGACAAAGGTAAAAAAGCAAAATCCCCTACATAGAATATATGAGGGGACAAAAAAGATACCGAGGGCAAAAACCGTGGCAGATCAATGGATTTTATCTCGGTTAGACGAAACAATTGATTTTGTTACACAAAAAATAGAACAATGTAATTTTTCCTTAGCCGGCGAACATCTTTATGATTTTACTTGGCATGATTTAGCTGATTGGTATTTAGAAATTAGCAAAGTACAAATAAATGATTTAGCGCTTAAACAAAATACTCAACAGATTTTACTTTATTCATTAGATAGAATATTAAAATTATGGCATCCGTTCATTCCTTTTGTTACTGAACAAATCTACCAAGATTTATTTAATCGTCGTTGGATAAACAAGAAAAAAGGATTATTGTTGATTCAAGTATGGCCACGGCAAAGAAATCTATCCAAACAAGGAAAAAAGGACAATCAACAAATACTTGGCCAATTTAATTTTATTCAACAAATAATTATTTCCTTGCGTAATTTTAAAACCGATCAGAAAATTAAAGCAAAACAAGTAATCAAAGTTTATATTATTCAAAGTAAACATAAAGAATTAATTCGGCAGCAGCAACAAATTATTACTCGTTTAACTAAAACGGAATTATTTTTTACCGAACCGTCGATTGACCAGAAATATCTTAAATTAGAACAGACAACAGAAAAATATTTGATAGAAAACTAAATATCTTTTCTAAAAATAAAGAAAAGAGGATACCTATTTAGGTATCCTCTTGATTTTGATCTGAGATTATTTTTTCTTGTTCTTGCCCGGCTCTTTCGGTACTGATGGAAGTTCATTGGTTATTTCTATTAAAGAATGACCAATTTCATTTACCAACGTTTTCGTGGTAACGATTTTGTCAATCAACCCTGCTTCCAATGCTTCCTTCGCAGTAAAGATTTTTTCTTTTTTGAGATACTTTCTGATTTTTGCTTCGGTGAGTTTGCTATTCTTTTTAATTAGGTGAACCAAATGTCTTGTTCCATTTCTTAATTTGTTCGTTAGCTCTACTAATTTACCTTCATCGTATACGCCTGCACCTAAACCGTGAAATCTTGGAGAGTGTAACATTAATGTTGCGTCTCTAAACATATAACGATGGCCTTTTTCTCCACAAATCAGAATTATCCCGGCGCCACTATATGCTCTTCCCCAACCAATCGTATAAACCGGGATTCTTGTTTCTTGCATTAGGTCACAAAAGACCAATGTAGGAAGTATATAACCACCCGGTGAATCAATGAACAATTCGATTGGGTTTTTACTGTTTAGTCTAACAGCGTTGTTTGCTTGTAAAAGCACTTGAGTTAATTCCATTAATATTCCGGGTTCTCTTGAGATTTTGCCCGTTAGGGGATTTGCAATTTCAGTACTATTACATAAACTCTCAAAAATGAAGAATCTTCGTTGGACTCTGTCTGTATACTCTAAAAGATCAGCCGCCTCTTTTTTTTGTTTGTCAGTCAATTCGTTCGGTATTTTTCCTTTTTCATTCATGATTTACCTCCTTTTTGTTTTTAATAAATCAATTATTATTAATAATAATTCAATGGTCTTTTTTTGTCAAGATAATTATGCGAAATATTATTGACTAACTCGAAAAACTTCTTCAACAGTGGTGATGCCACCTGTCGCCTTTAACAAGCCATCTTGAATCATAGTAATCATTCCTTGCTGTTTGGCAATGTCTTTCATTTGATATTCCGATACTTGTCCGCTTAAAATTACTGTTTCAGTTTCTTTATCGATACTTAATATGTCGTAAATACCGATGCGTGCATGATAACCCAACCCGTGACATTTATCACACCCACTTCCTTG
>DAOWAM010000048.1 GCA_030634585.1 bacterium | reverse complement strand
ATCGAAAAAATAAAAAAAATAAACAACAACAAAAAACCGTTAATTTTGTGTAAAAAATAAACAAACTATGAAATCCAAAAAGAATAAAAAAAATGTTCTTTTGTACATTATTGTATTGTTAGGATTTATTGGTAGTATTTTTTATGTTAAAAATTATTTTATTGCAAAGGAAAACTTAACTGTTGAAAGTCTTGTTGGTAGCACTTCAACAATAGTGCACCTTCAATTAAGAATTATTCCAGGCAATTTGTCGGCGATAATTGATCCTGATTCTTTTGAAATATCAAGTCGAAAAGAAAATGGTAAGATTGTGGCTCAACAATCATTCTTAATTTGTTTAAAAAATCGGCGAAATAAAAATAACGGTTGGTCTATTTCATTACAGAACAAATCAGAAGATTCAAACCAACCAATTTATTTATCATTACAAGACAATAATATGATTTCTAAAGATAACCAAGTTGTTAAAGATTGGCCAGTAGGAATTATTAGTGGAATAAAAAAGAAAGAAATTATTGATCAACCATTGCTGATTGTTTTAGCACAAAAGAATTACGGTCGAGGCGACTATTGTTTTCGGCCAGTAATTAATTTTAGTTATTTACCCTTTGACGCTGAAACAACAAAAATTGATTTTATTGTCTCGATTTTATAATAATAATTAATGCAAAATGAATCTTAGTCTAATGCAACTAATTAAAATTTTGTTCGTGGCTAGTTTGGCTTTCACTAGCGGTTTGTTTGTTAGTTCACAAATAAACTCGCAAAAAACGGATACAAACAATATATTTGATACTTCCAGACAAAGTTTTGCACCGGAGCTAATCATTAATGGAGCGGAAAATGGTCTAAACTCATATCTACTACCTGGGGATGTAGAAAAAAAATATTCTCGGATTATTATTCGTTCTCCCAAGGATTGGCGTCTTTTTGTTTTGTTAAAAGATCAGAAAATTATTTCTCAAAATTGGCCGAAAATAATTTTAACTTGCTATCCGCTTGGTTCATTTACCAATACTATTTGGGTGGATAATCCCAAGGTCTTAGTGCCTGACTTACCAATTGCCGTTGCTCGTGGTAACGCTACTGATTCTTTGGGTATTGTTTTAGGTCTAGAATATGAAATTAAGGCCAACGATCATCGTGTATTTGATGAGTTGATTAGTGACTTAGAGTTTCAATTAGTTCAAAATGACTAATTATTATGCCAAAGAAAAAGATTTTTTGGGGTTGGATAATTTTAAGCTTCATTTCATTTATTTTGATTACCAATAATCTGCAAGCGGAAGTAACAACAACTATTCCTGTTCTTTCAAATCAAACTACTACCCCAATTTTAATAAAATCTAAAGATGAACCATCTACGCCATTGGTATCTGTGGAAACGAAGGTAAAGGGAAATTTAAAAATTAGTACTTCTAAACAAGCAATTTTTCCTGATGTTAATTTGAATGAAGTTCCCGATGAAGGATTAGTAACTAATAGTCAAATTGAACAAGTAATTGCCAAGGATTCTCGTCATAATTCTCCCGGTTGGTCAGTAACGGCCACCAATACGCATTTTTATAATAATGAAAGTGAACAAATTGCGGTAAATAATTTAACAATTGTTCCAGGAGATATTAGTGGTAAAGATTTAACTGGTATTTCCAAGGGCGAGGGACATGTTTTTCAAAATACTGATGATCCAGCGCTATTAATGCTTGCTCTACCCGGTTATGGAAGAGGGAAATTTGAACAGAGCGAGAGATTAGAATTATTTATTGATGTCGGTATTGCCCCCGGCGATTATAGCGCGGTAATGATTATTACTATTCAATGAGATTACATAATTTATTAGTTTTAAAAATAGGCGAATCCAGTATAGAGAAAAGTGCTCTGAAACTTTTCGAGAATTAACACTGACAAGCGTTTTATTAAAGGTCGTGTCTATTTAACAAATATTTTAATTAAACAAAAATTATGAAAAAAATTGCAATCTTATTTTTTGTTCTTTCTCTTTTGATTCTTCCTTCTCTTGGTATTGCCAGTACCCCAGTAGAAAATTATAACGCTAGTATTGAGGCAGGTGATATTAATGGAGCAGCTCAAGCCGAAGCAGATATAAACGCAATTGATCCGTCTGGAATTACAGCAGCTAGTGTTTCGAAAGATCAATGTACTTATGGTGCGTTGCGAGTTGCCGAAGCTAAATTAAGGTTAGTTGAGCTTGGCAAAATTGACATAGTTGCTAAAACAATGTTGAAGATGCCTATACTCCATGCTGCCAGTATTTTGTCAGAAATGGCTATAATGGATCTGGTAATGACAGCAGAAGTATTATTGGAAGCACATCGTCAGATGCCAGCAGAAGCAATTATGTTGCTATTGGAAACACATCGTCAGATGCCAGCAGAAGCAGTTATGTTGCTATTGGAAGCACATCGTCAGATGCCAGCAGAAGCAATTATGTTATTAGAAGGAGCAATTAGAGAAGATTTATTAGAATCAGCTGAATTAATATTAAATATGTATTATGCTGATCCTTCTGAAACACTAATGATAATGGGTGTATTGGCAGATGTTATGGACGTAATGATAATGAATGATGTAATGAACGCGATAAGAGAAATGGACCCAAATGCAGCAGGGATTATTGATCCCGTAATAACCCCTGATCCCGGACCTGTACAACCCTAGATTTTCTAATTTAAGAAGTAAAAAATTGTAAAAAATGGAAAAGCCAGCTTCAGAGAGCTGGCTTTTTCTAAAATAGGAATAGTAAAATATCTATTGTAATTGACTGTCAATTATTTGCGAATGTCCGCGTAAAAACTCGGTAGCAGTCATTTTCTTTTTTCCGGCTAATTGCAATTCGTTTATAATTAGATTATCTTTTCCACAAGTAATTGCTAATTTTTGTTGATCAGTTAAAAGACCCGCCCGAATTGTTTCTTGTCCGCTATTGACTGAGTCAAAGACGATGCCAGGCGAAGCGCAACTCGAAGCGGGCAGGCCTGCCCCGGTGGATTTTTTATTATTATTGGTTGAGAATATGCTGGCTTGCCAAATAGTTAATTTTTGTCCTTGCCAAGTGGTATAGAAAAAGGAGACAGACACCTAAAAAATGACATTATCACTTGGCTCCGACAATCTACAACATTAACTTGACGAATAATAAAGAATTTTATAAAATAAGTAAAAATACGCTTATCATTTAATTATTAATAGCGGGCGCTTAACAACGCAAAAAAAGTTAACAATAATTAAAACGCGTTTAGAAAAAATAAAAAACAAGTAATAAAATAGATAATTATTACTATCCAATGAGATTATATAATTTATCAGTTTCAAAAAATGGACGAAGCTGAAACAGAGAAGAATGTCTGTTAATTCTTCGAGAATCAGCTCCAACATTTGTTTTATTAAAGGTCGCGTCCAATTAAGATAATTTAATTAAACAAAATTATGAAAAAAATTGCAATCTTATTTTTTGTTCTTTCTCTCTTGATCATTCCTTCCCTTGGTATTGCTAGTACTCCGGTAGAAGATTATAACGCCAGTATTGACGCCGGCGATATTAACGGCGCGGCTCAAGCTGAAGCAAATATGAACGCAATGGATCCGTCGGGAGATACGGCGGCTAACGCTTCGGAGCTAAAAGCCAAAAATGCTTTGATAAAAGTTGTTGATGCTAAACTGAATTTAATTTATAAAGATAAAATTGAAATAGCTGCTAAATCAATTAGGCTAATGCCTGTCAACCTGTCAGCTCGGATTATGGATGAAATGTCGTTAAGAGATTTGCCTGCGACAGTAAAAGTATTAAGAGAAATTTTAGCATCATCAGCAGAAGAAGAAGTATTAAGCAGGATATTAGCGCTGATGGATCCAGTATGTTGTGCTAATCTATTAATGGAATGGGGTGGACTTTATCCAGATGAAAAAGCAACAGCCGCTCAAACATTATTGGATATATACAAACAAAATCAAGAAGCTGGGATTCATGTGTTAAGCATAATAAGTGATTCAGACATAGATTACGCTGGTGATATAATGGGAATTCTACGTTTGTTAGATCAGCCAACCGCCACTGCAATGTTGGATGGCTTAGGTTTGATAAATCCAGGCTCTGCAGCTATACTAGAATTACAATTACTATCCCCGGAACTATAAAGCCTGATTATTGAAATAAAACAAACAATTTAGGAAATTAAATTGTAAAAAACGAAAAGGTCAGCTCTCAAGAGCTGACCTTTTCTGAAATAGAAACAAATCCACTATTGCAATTCGATTGCGATAGTTTGTTTTAATTTTGAAAACCGTCTTTATTGTAATTGACTGCCAATTATCTGTGGACGTCCGCGTAAAAACTCCATGGAGGCCATTTTATTCTTACCAGCTAATTGTAACTCATCAATAATTAAATTGTTTTGCCCGCAAGAAATAGCTAATTTTTGTTGGTCGGTTAAGAAAATCCGCCCTGGTAGATATTCTTTATTATTTATGGTTGAAAATATACTGGCTTGCCAAATAGTTAATTTTTGCCCTTGCCAATTAGTATAAGCGCTAGGCCAAGGAGTATAAGCGCGAATCATCGCCATAATTTGCTTGGCCGGTAAAGACCAATTAATCTGCCCATCTTGTTTAGTAATTAATTTGGTAAAAGTGGCTTTCGAATGATCTTGGGGCGTTGATTCGATTTGTTT
>DAOWAM010000002.1 GCA_030634585.1 bacterium | reverse complement strand
CGTAACATTCTGACCATTGTCCAACGGACAAAACGACCTGAATTGTCTTTAAGCTGACAAAGTGTTTCTAAATAAACACTAAACTTGGCTACATTTGGAATATGATTAGTAAGTGCTTCATAAAGTCCATAATGAGAATCGATCAAAATAATTTGATTTGGTTTCAATTGCGCTTTACTAAATGTTTGCTCTTGCCGTCCAGTTTTAAAATTGTAAAGAGGAACTTGGATTATCTCGCCAGCCAGTAATTGTAATAAATGTTGATTAATTAAGGGGATATTTAACGCATAAGGACCCTCAAAGTCATAATCGCCAGAAGCATCTCGTAATTGTGTTTTTAGATCATAAAAATAATTATCAATATTGATTTTCAGAAAAGAATGACCTTGTTTTTCTAATTCTTTTATTAAATAATTAGCGGTAGTTGTTTTCCCAGACGAAGAAGGTCCAGCAATAATTAACAATTTAAGTTTATCCAATCTTTCTTTGACTAAAGAAATTGTTTGAGAAATTTTGCTCTGATAACTATCTTCTGAATCTTTGACTAATTGTAAAAAGGTTCCATCAACGATATGTTTATTTAACTTAGCAATAGTTTCGCAAGAATGTTCCAAGTTCCAAACTAATGCTTCCCAAATAGTATGATAAGGAATATTCTCAATTTCTTTTTTTTCTTTTTTCTCTCTTGCTTCTTTACGTTTTTGACGATAAAGAATATAATGTTTGGCTATTTTGGCGTATCCTTTATCAATCAATACTTGTTCAACAATATCTTGAATTTCTTCAATTGATGGTATTGTTTTAGGAAAATTATTTTCCAAAACTACGATTACTTGCGGGGCTATTTGTTGTGCTAAAGTAATATCATGGTTACCTGTTCCAACGATTGCTTTATAAACAGCATCTATTATTTTTTGTTGATTAAAAGGAACAACCTTACCGTCTCTTTTATAAACTTGGGTAATTTTCATAAATTATAGTTATAATAAATAATTTAATGGATTAACTGGAAGACCATTTAAACGTACTTCGAAATGAAGATGTGGTCCAGTACAAAAACGACCAGCACCAGGAGTACCAGGTATACCACCAGTTAGCCCAATAACATCCCCCCTTTTGACATATGTATCCTGTTCAACGAAAAATTTGGAAACATGACCGTAAAGTGTGCTAATACTATCATTATGAATTAATAAAATATAAGAATAGCCCATACCGGCATCTTTAACGCGTACCACATATCCAGATGCTGGCGCGCGAATTTGCACTCCTTGGCTAGCACGTAAATCAAGGCCAGAATGTTCACCAATCCATTTTTTAAATGGATAATCAGGATCATGAAAATAGCAAGTAATTTTACGTAGAGGAACTGGCCAAGATAAAACAATATTCTTTCCGCTATTTTGCAACCATTCCCCCGATTCATCAGCTGACATTAGTCTTAATTTGGCTTTTCTTTCTAAAGATCTAATCTCTGCCTCTCTTTCTTGCTCTTCCTTTTTTAATTCCGCTAATAGACTTTGAAACTTCCATTCATCATTTCGTGTTGTTGTTAATAAATCTTTCTTTATTGTTTGATATTTCTGATAATCGTATTGTTCATATTTTAGATTTTGATTAACTTGTTCAATCTGCTCTTTTTTGTCTTGGATCAGATGATGATATTCTTCTAATTTCTGCTTAGTTAATTGAAAAGTATTTATAGAGCTTTGTAATTCTTCTTGTAAGATTTCACTATAAACAAGTTGATTATAAAAATTAGAAAAAGATGGTTCTAATAAAATTATTTGCCAAAGAGGCCGTTGTTCAGAAAAATAAATTAAACGAATAAATTCAGCAACTTTTTGTTTAGTTTGAGAAATGCCTGCGTTTTGTTGACTGATTTGTAATTGTGTTTGTTCAATTTCAGCATTAATTCTTTTTATTTCAATCGTCTTAATATTAATTTCAGTACCTATTTTGCCAATTTTATTTTCGATTACTGATAATTGATTTTTTAGATTTAAAGAAGCTTTTTGTTTTTGATCAATTGTTTTTTGATAAATAGCTGATTGTTCTTTTAATTTATCTATTTTAATTTTTTGCTCATTAACTTGATCATTAATCTGATTAATTAATATTTGTGTATCATTGCTCTCCCCTGCCCTAATTATTGATCGTTGAAAAATCAATAGAAAACAAACCAATAAACAGCAAAAAACGAATAATGGAATTCTAAAAAGATTTATTTTTTCCTGATTAGTTAATTTCATTTATTTTTGTGTAAATTAAGGTTTAATTTTTGAACTGCTTCCCGAAGTCGAGTAATTGTTTTATCTTTTCCCAAAATCAGCGCAATATCAGTTGGTGGTGGTGATTGACGCATACCAGTCAAAGCGACTCGTAATGGCCAAAATATTTCCCCATTACTATATTGTTTACCCAATACTTTTAAAGCCAAATTTAGATGTTGTTGGTTAAAACACTTCAAATTAATTAATGATTGTATAATTTTATTTAGACAAACTATAGTGTGTGATAAGTCACTTTTTTTCCAAATTAATAATTCTGGTGAATAGTCTGGTTGATTAACAAAAAAGAATTTATTTAACAAGCCAATGTCTGATAATTTTTTAATTCTTTCTTGAAATAAAACAATTATTTTTTGCAACCATAATATCTTTTTTATTTCTTGCGTAGCAATAATTTTAATCTTTTGTTTACTAATAATACCAATTAATTTATCTTGTTGTAAATATGGCAAACATAATTTAGTTAATTGTTTAATTGACAGTTGTTTTAAATAACGACCATTCATCCAATCTAATTTTTCTTGATCAAAAATTGCTCCTGCTTTTTGAACTCGTTTCAAAGAAAACTGTTTAGTAAGTTCAGATAAATTAAAAATTTCTTGATCATTTTTGGGATGCCAACCTAATAAAGCAACAAAATTTATTAAAGAAGTTGGTAAATAACCCTTGGCTAAAAAATCCTCTACAGCTACGTCTCCTTGTCGTTTAGATAGTTTTGAACGATCTGCATTTAATAACAAAGGTAAATGAACCCATTGTGGCGATTGCCAACCAAATGCTTGATAAAGAAGTACGTGTTTAGGTGTGCTAGGTAACCATTCTTCTCCACGAATAACATGCGTAATTTTCATTAAATGATCGTCAATTACGTTAGCTAAATGATAAGTTGGCCAACCATCTGATTTAAGTAAAATTTGATCATCAATGTCCTGACTATTAATACTAACTATTCCGTGAATTAAATCATGAAACTTGATTTCTTGCCGTCGGGGTACTGCTAAGCGAATAACATATGGTAAATGTTTGGCTAAATTATCTTTGACTTGTTGTTTAGTTAGATGCCGACAACGACCATCATAGCGAGGAGGCAATTTATTTGTCTGTTGTTCTTTTCTCAACTGTATTAAACGTTCTGACGAACAAAAACAATAATATGCTTTTCCTTCATCAACTAATTTTTGCGCCAGATTACGATAAGTCATTACTCGCATTGATTGAATATATGGACCAAATTTTCCTTTTTGAATAATCTTTTCTCCTGATAAAAATGGTCCTTCTTGATATTTTATACCCATTTGGTGAAGAACTTTGATTAGGTTTTTTGTCGCGCCGGGAACTAACCTTTGACGATCAGTATCTTCAATACGTAAAATTAATGTTCCTTTTTGCCATCCAATAGATTGATGAGAAAAAAGAAAATTATATAATACGGTTCGCAATCCCCCAACATGTAACCAACCAGTTGGTGATGGAGCAAAACGAACTCTGATTTTTTTATTAGACATTTTATTATTATTAATAGTTGCTATTTGGTGCTTTCTACTCTTTTCCAAAGTTGAGATAATGAATATCGTTTAATTTTTAATTTCCAAAGAATATTTAACCAAAGATATATTCTAGCAAAACAAAGTAAGATAGTCCAAAAGAATTCTTTTAGATTCTGGGGATATTTCCAGATTTTGAATAAACCCCAAAATAATACTTCCTTAAAACCACGCATTTGACTTCCCTGAGAAAAATATTTCTTTAACTGTTCATAACCACCTGCGCTACGTGTTTTTTGTAATAACCAGTCGGAGAAATTATTTGGATAACGAACATAAACAATTGATTTTGGAGCGTAATCAATTTGATAACCTCGTTGGGTAATAATTTGCGATATAACGGCGTCATCTGATAACACATCCTCGGGAATTTGTTTGATAATTGAACGAATAGCATAAAAATAACCAGAGCAATCAATGGGTCTATCTTGTCGTTGATAAAGCTGACGAGTTTGATGAGCGCCTTGTTCGGTTAACAAATGCGCCCAATAACCAAATAAATTATAGCGAGAATTGACCGGAATGGGATGACCACTAACCGCTCCTATTTTTGGATTGCGAAAAGGAATTAATAAATAATGAAGCGCGCCTGGCGCAATATAAACATCGCCGTCAGTTAAAACGAGTATGTTTCCTTTGGCTGATTGAAAAGCTAAGTTTAACGCCGATGGTTTGCCTTTTCCTTGATCAGCTAAATATTTTACTTGTGAATATTTTTGACTAAATTGTTGGGCAATTTTTTCACTTTCTTTGTCTGGCGCCACGACCAATATCTCATAATCTTGCTCAATTTTTTCGTTTAAAAACGCTTTAATCGCGCGTGATAAAGTAATTGGCTCCTGATAAGTGGTAATGATGATAGAAATCATATTACTTTAATTTAAATGATCAAATAATTTTATATTCAGATAAATTTGTTTAATTTTGAACTCGATTAATTGATTAGTTTGCTTAGAAACAAGACGAATCTACTTATTTATTATTTTAGCATTATTTTAAACATTATGCTATACTAAGATTGTTTAAATCAAAATAAATGAAAGAAGCGCTTTTATATCAACAATTAGCCAATAACAAGGTAAAATGCCTGGCTTGCGCCCATCAATGTGTATTAGCGCCTAATCAACGCGGTATTTGTGGCGTACGAATCAATAAACAAGGAAAATTATATTCCTTGATTTATCAACGAGCAATTACCGAAAACGTTGATCCAATTGAAAAAAAACCGCTTTTCCATTTTTTGCCCGGCAGTTTGGCATTATCAATTGCCACTATTGGATGCAATTTTACTTGTTTGCATTGCCAGAATTTTTCCATTTCCCAATATCCACATTCACATAATAATGAGATTATTGGACAAATATTAAGCCCGCAACAAGTTATTGATGACGCTTTAGCTAATCATTGTCAAAGTATTGCCTATACTTACACTGAACCAACTATTTTTTTTGAGTATGCTTTAGCGATAATGAAATTAGCCAAGAAAAATAAATTAAAAAATGTTTGGGTTAGCAATGGTTATTTTACAGAACAAACAGCTCGTTTAGTTGCTCCTTATTTAGACGCAATCAATATTGATTTAAAATTTTTTGATGATCAACTTTATCAGCAAGTTTGCGGTGGCAGATTACAACCCATTTTAAACTCTTTAAAATTAATCAAACAATTAAATGTTTGGTTAGAAGTTACCACCTTACTCATTCCCGGATATACCGATCAAAAAAATCAACTATCTAAAATAGCCAAATTTATCGCTAATGAATTGGACGTTAACACCCCTTGGCATATTAGCCGTTTTTCCCCTGTTTATAAAATGCTCGAGGTGTCCCCTACTCCAATTGATTTAATTAAAGCAACGGCTAAAATTGGCAAACAAGCTGGTTTACATTATGTTTATACAGGAAATTTTTTAGATGATAAAAGCGAAAATACTTACTGTCCTAATTGTCAAACATTATTGGTCCAACGCCAAGGTTATCAGATTGAACGTTTTGACCAACAAGAAAAATGTCCGAAATGCGGTCAAAAAATAGATTTAATTTATTAATATGGAAAACAAGATTCCAAAAAAGCTATTGGAAGTTTACAAAAAATTTGATAATTGTAAAAGATGTAAAAGAAGTATCAACCCTTTAAAACATATCCTCGGCGGAGGTAAATTTAAAAGACCTCAATTTCTTTTTTTATTCATTAATCCAACTCATTCCAACATTGCTAGCCATCAAGATTATCAAGGAAAAAGAAGATTTCCTTTCATCGGTGTACGACATTTTTATCGTTTATTATCAATGGCAGGATTCATGGACAAAGCAATTATAGAAAAAATATATAAAAGAAAATGGCAAACAAATGACGAAAATATTATTGAACAAAGTCTAATAAAAAATAATGTCTATATTACGAATCTCATTAAATGTACTCAATCTAATCCAGATAATCCAAAAAAGCAAATAATTAACGATGATTTCTCACTAATTCAAGAAGAAATAAAGATAGTATCACCTAAATATATAGTTACTTTCGGCAATCTCGTTTTTAAAGCTATAACAAATAGAAGTATTGTCCTTAAAGATTGTTTGAAAGCAATGAAAGTTAATAAATATCAACCTTTTAAATCAATTGCCATTTTGGGAAAAAAATATAATGTTTTACCTTGTTATTTTCCAATAGGTAGAGGAAACCCTAAAAAAGCAGTTGAGATTTTAACTTATATCAAGAAAAGATTTACTTAATAAAAAACACCTTATCCAAAAAAGATTATTATGATATAATAACGATAGTTTAATTTTAAAAAATATGTTTAAAAAGTCCAAAAAAGCAATATTTTGTCTATTTTTTTGTCTATCGATCATTTATATTTTCTTTCCTATATCTATTCAGGGGGAAGAAAGTAATTTTGACGAAGATTATATAATATCCGATACACAATTAATTGATTATCAAACGATGTCTTTGTCTGATGTCCAATATTTTCTAGAATTTGGACCAGGGAAGACTGGCTCATTGGCCAATTATACAGCAGTTGACATAAGCGGCCAAGAGAAAACAGCGGCTGAAATTATTTATCAGGCTAGCCAACAATATTATGTTAATCCATATTTAATTTTAGTAACTTTAGAAAAAGAGCAATCTTTGATTACACGTTATCCACAAAAATCGACTCAATATGATTGGGCAACTGGTTTTGCTTGCTATGATAACCGTCGTCCAATTGAAAAATTTCGTGGATTTGCACAACAAGTCAATCGAACTGCATGGCGTTTTCGTTACTATTTAGAACATTCTTGGCAATTTAAATATCAAGCAGGAGAAAGTGATCGAACTCTTGATTATCAATGGATTACTCCTAGCAATTTAGCAACTGCTTGTTTATATAATTACACTCCGCATGTTAAAAGTAATTTTTTATTTTGGAACATCTGGCAACGTTGGTTTTCTGAACCAAATACTGAATATGTAGATGGTAGTTTGGTTAAACTAGCTAATGATCAAGGAGTTTGGTTAATTCAACATAATCACCGACATGCTTTTCGTTCGCGAGCTGTTTTTTTATCCCGTTATTATGAAAATAAGGAAGTTAAAATAATTTCCGCCAGACAATTAAATAATTTTCCGATTGGCGCAGATATGACTTTTCCCAATTATTCTTTATTGCAATCACCTCAAAAAGAAATCTATTTATTGGCCAACGGAAAACGTCAATTAATTGCTTCTTTGACTATTTTTCGTCAAATTGGTTTTCATCCCGAAGAAATCATCCCAGTTAGTCAACAAGATTTAATTAATTTACCAATCGGCGAAACAATTACTACGCCATATCCTAACGGCGCGTTATTACAAAATAATATAACTGGCGCAGTATGGTATGTCAAAAAAGAAGTAAAACATCCGATCATTGATCGATCTATTTTATTAGCTAATTTCCCTTACGATTCGTTAACACAAGTTGCTTCGTCTGAATTAGATAATTTTTTCGTTGGATCAACAGTTAAATTTGTTAATGGAACACTGATTAAACAAATTGGTTGTCCATCTGTTTTTGTTATTGAGCAAGAAAAACGTCGGCCAATTCTATCAGCTGAAGTATTCGAAACATTGGGCTATCAATGGGAAAATATTTATTCGGTTAATGCAGATGTATTAACACTTCACCCTTTAGGAAAAATACTTAAATTCTCACCCAATCCCGACTTGGTTGAAATAGCCATTAATAATTAGAACCTTATTTAGTTCACCCTAAAATTGTTTTGCATTTTAAGCTTAATTCTTATGTCATTAGTTTTTGCTGGCATTAGTCCGCATCCGCCAATTATTATTCCCAATATTGGCAAAGAAAATTTAGAAACAGTTAGACAAACAATTACAGCTTTAGAAAAATTAAATCAGCAATTAAAAGAGTCAAAACCAGATACATTAATTATTATCTCACCTCACGCTCCATTATTTGCTGACGCTTTTTGTCTTAATCTTTGTCAACATTATCAAGGAAATTTTCAACAATTTGGTGATCTTATTACGCATTTAGAGCTTTCTGGCAATATCGCTTTGGCCAGTAAGATTAAAGCTGAATTAGAATATAATTTTCCTTTAGCCGTGATTAGTCAGCCAGAATTAGATCATGGAACATTGGTACCTCTTTATTATTTAACTAAAGGATTACCCAATTTATCAATTATTTCTTTTAGTTCGTCTTTACTTAATTTAAATGAACATTTTAATTTTGGCTATAAATTAAAGGATGAAATTATTAATACCGAACAACGAGTTGCCTTTATTGCTTCAGGTGATCTTTCTCATCGACTGACTCCCGACGCACCAGCAAATTATTCACCACAAGGACGTGTTTTTGATCAAACTTTAATTAAATTGTTAAAAGATAAAGATAGCAAAAAAATCCTCAATTTAGATGAAGATTTAATTAATCAAGCCGGTGAATGTGGTTTGCGACCAATTACTATTTTGCTAGGATTGATTAGTAAGATAAAATATCAACCAGAAATTCTTTCTTATCAAGGACCGTTTGGAGTTGGCTATTTAGTAGCTAATTTTAAGTTAGAATAAACCATGTACCACGAATAAATTTTATTTTATTTTTTATCAGGAGCGTCAATTGACGCTTTTTTTTTGTTAAATTCATTTAATGCTAAACGTCTAGTTAATTTAGTAATTTCTTGTTCCATTTTCTGCTGTCGAAGAAAAAAATGAAAAATTAAATAAAAAATAATAATAGTTGAAATATAAAGTGCTAAATCTACTCCTCGACCAATACCTAATAATTTAGCTAAATATTCGGTAGTACTAGGCAAAATAATGACTAAACCAACAAATAGCCAGAAAACAAACCAAAAAATAAATATTTTTATTGATAATTGTTTACGACTAAATTTAATAATTAATCGAGCAATTACAAATAAAAGAAAGATTAACGCAATGACTTGAAATAAAAGCATATGAGTTATATTTAATTAGGTAAATCAATTAAACGATGAAAAAATAAGCGACAAAAAGTTTTGATACCAACAAAAAAACTTTGTCCTTTGGATAAAGAGTAAGAAGTATAAATCGGTTTAATAGAAATCTCTTTTAACCTTAACTGCTCCTGTTTTATCTTACCAATAATTTCAGAAGAAATTTCCATTCGGTCAGTGGCTAAATTAATCTTTTGAGCAGCTAACTTAGAAAAGGCGCGCAAACCTGATTGACTGTCGCTTACCCAATGATTAAAAAACAAATACGTAATTAAATTAGCTACCCAATTATAAAATCGGCGAGATCGGGGCATTGATTTTCGATATTGGGCACGAGAACCAATTACTACATCGGCTTGTTGTTCAATAATTGGCTGGATTAGCTTAGGAATATCGGTTGCTTGTAATTGTCCATCAGCATCAAAAGTAATAATAATATCTGCTCCTTGTTCTAATGCTAAAGTAATTCCCGTTTTTAAAGAAGCGCCTAATCCACGATTAATCAAGTGATTGATTACCATTGCTCCAGTAGAACAAGCCAGCCGTTCAGTCTGATCAATAGAAGCATCATTAATAACAATTATTTGATCAACATAATCTTTTAATGAGCCAATCACTTCCACGATCATCGATTGCTCGTTATAAGCCGGGATAATTGCTATGACGATTTTATGATTTCTCTGACTTTCCATCTTGTTGATATTGTTGATTAGCTAATGGCTCTAATTGCAAACGATGACGTTGAATATAATCAATCGTATTTTTTAATCCTTCCTCCAAAGAAATAACGGGATACCAATCTAGTTTCTTTTTGGCTAAACCGATATTAGGTAAACCTAACGCACTAATAAATTTTAAAGAAGGTTGATGTGTAATAATTGATTGGGAATTACACATTTTTATAATTTGTTGCGCAACATCAGCTAATTTATATTCTCTTGGACTACCTAAATTAATTGGTCCTGTTTCTGAAGAATTCATCATTCTAATTAACCCTTCGACAATATCACTTATATAACAAAGAGAAGTAGCAAAATTTTGATCGCCATATATTACTAATGGTTGATTAGTTAACGCTTGTAAAACAAAATCGGCGATCATTTGACCGTCAAATAACGGCATTCGTGGTCCATAAGTTCTAAAAATACGTGCAATTTTAATTGGAATTTGATAAACATTTTTATAAGTGATAAAAGCAGTTTCGGCAAATCGCCTCCCCTCATCATAGCAAGCACGAGGAGATAAAAAATTAACATAACCCCAATAATCTTCAGAAAAAGTCGAGATTTCTGAATGTCGGATGCCATAAACAACACAAGAAGAGGTTAATAAAATCTTAGCTTTATAATGTTTTGCCAACTCTAAAATATTAATTGTACCCACACAGCTAGTTTGAAGAGTCTTAATCTGTAGAGCGTCAAAATTTTTAGCACTAGTTGGGCAAGCTAAATGATAAATTTCAGCTATCCCTTTAATTGGCACATCGAATTTTTTTGCCTCTAATCGTTTATCCAAATCTAGAGGTTGATTAATATTCCATTTTATAAATTCAAAATCCGGATTTTGTAATAAATGATCAATATTTTTCTCATTATGATTAGTAAAATCATCTAAACAAATAACTTGGTTGCCTGCTTTAAGTAACTCGTCACAAAGATGCGAACCGATAAAACCAGCACCCCCTGTTACTAAAATAGTTTTTTTATCCATACAATTTTAAATTAAATAATTTATTATAATTTTTTATTTTGAAATAAAGATTGATTTTAGAAAGGATTTTTCAACTGATTAATATCTATGTTTGATGTATTTTGATGTTGTTTATCTAAAAAATCGATTATAGTTTGGTACCCATGTAAATTAATTCTTGTCAAAGAAATTTCGTTTCGCAAAATTAATATTTTTTTTGTTTGATTGATTGTCTGGTAAAAACGATTATAAATAAAAAAAATAAAAAATAAAGTTCCAATAATAATCATCAAACTAAAAATATAAGAAAACATTTTAATTAATCGATTAAACTTAGAAGTAGACATTTTTGTTATTTATTATTTATCCAGTAAGATTGACCAGTAATAGTTAGATCAATATTAGTAGTTGTTTGATTAATTCCTTCTGCTAATCGAAGCGTCTCTTCAGTTGAATCAGCAATATTGATAGAATCGATGGTTAGATAATAAGTAGCTTCTTGTAAGTCACGAAGATAATACATTAAGTTTCTGAAATCTCCTTTAAGATATAATTGTATTGGTATAATCTGATAAAACCCCTTATCTTCTTTTTGCTCCGTTTTGAAACTAATATTTTGTTGTATTTTATTATTTTTTGCCAGTCCCTCTAATTGAGTAATAAATTGAATATCATGTCCTGACTGAACGAATTTATCTGATAATTGATTAATCAATGGTTTAACGTCTAATAATTGTTGTTTAACCTTTTTTAATAATTGTCCTTGTAAATAAAGTTTTTCTAAATAAGTTTTTTGACTAATAATTATTCGATTAATTCTATTAATTTCTCGAAAAGACGGAATCGTTAAAACAAATAATATAATGATTAAAAAGAATACACATATACCTGAATTAATAATTTTTCTTCGATAAATCATTTAGTTTTTAATTTAATTGATTGATTTTATCTAAATTTAATTTAGCAATAAATTGAAAATTAATATCTGTTTGTTTTAATAAATTACTTAATGGTGATTGTAGATCAATTACAACATTACTATTTGTTAAATTATTTTTAAAAGCCAACAACTCATTTCTTGTTTTAGCAGTACCATAAATATTAACTCGTTGATTATTCTGATCAATAAATAAATTAGTAATATGGACATTGTCAGGAACCAATTCGATAAAAGAAGTAATTGTTAATAACCAATTTAAATTGTTTTTTTGTACATCTTGAATAGCGCTGATTTTTTGATTTACTTGTTTAATTTGCTGATCAAAACTTTGATTACCAATAGAGATAGTTCGCACTAAACTAGTAGCTGACGGATAAAATACATTATTTAGAATATATGAAGTTGCTAAAGTGATACTCGTAATCAAACAAATAAATAACAAAATTAATGCCAGAAGATTTTCTAAAAAATTAAATAGACGCAAATGTCGAATTTGTTTTTTATCTTCGTCTAATAATAAGTTTAAATGAATCATCTTAATTAATATTCTATTTATTATTAATATTGCGCATATAAGTTTCGCAGAGCTAATCCAATAGCAGTTGCGTAAATAAGAGACTGTTTTTTAAATGCTAAAAAATCTTTCTTTTTAGAAAATTGTAGATTAATCAATGGATTGGCCTTACTAACTTTTATTTTTAGTTGTTTACCTAATTCTTGGTCCAATCCCATTAAATATGCGCCACCACCACAAAGTATAATCTCATCAATTGGTTCTTGGCTAATATATAACTGAAAATAAGTTAGCCTTTCTTTTATTTTCTCAATAATTTCGTTAAAAATTGGCTGAAAGATATCTGGTGTAAGTTTATGTTCTTGATTCGAATCATATTTTATTTTTAATTTATTTGCTTCACTGACCGTTATTTTAAGTTTTTGCGCAATTAATTGATCAATTTGTTGACCAGAAATTGGTAATAAGGAAGTAAATCTAATTATTTTCCGATAAAAAAAGATAATACTACTTCGTGTCGCGCCAAAATCAATAATTACCTGTTGTTTTGTTTTCTTGGTTTCTTTTTTTGAATGAATAATTACTGCGCGGGTAACGGCGGCCGATTCTTTTTCTAATGCCAAAGGAATTAAACCAGCTAAGTGTAAAATCTTACAATACAATTGGATGGTTTTGATCGGAGCAGCAGAAACAAGAATCTGTTGTTGCTTTTGATATGTAGATACTATTTTCCAATCAAAATAAATTTCCTCTAATTTTTGAGAAAAATATTGATTTAACTTTTGTTTAATTAATTCTTCAATTTTTTGTTTATCTAATCCAAGCGGAACATCTATAGAAGTAATCAAGGTTTTATTTTCTGGCAATACAGAAATAACATAAGGTGTATGAATTTTTTTACCAACAACTTGTTTGATTAATTTTTTAATTAAAATAGCGATTTCATTTATTTGCTTTGGTTCTCCGTCGACAAAATAACCTTCTGGCACAGTAATTTTGGAAAAAGATTGTAATTTAGCTTGTCGAAATTTATTATTCAAACCAACTAATTTTAATGATTGATCACCGATATCCAAACCAAAAGCAGGTAATTTCAAATTAGGAAATAACATAAAATTAAACTTATAATTAAATTATATCTTAATTTACTTAGAATAACAAGTAATCAAATTCTTAATTTATTAATTTTCTCTACTTTTCGCCCCAGCACCAAATCTCAACAATAATTCATCTATATAAAAAGTTTAATAACGAATACACCTATCCCCCTAAATCGTTTCTCGGCGACCGGGGGCATTTTGCGTTCTTTTAATATCGTTCTTCCCAGTGTTCAACCACTACAATTGGTGAAAAAGCCGCTTGTTGCAAGGCTTGTTTAACGATTTCTGTATTATAATTGATTGTTATTTTATTCCACAAACTGATGCCAAAAAACTGTCGCGTGACTAATCCGCCAATAATATTAACAGTAGACGACAAAGAACTGAAATTGATCTCATTATTTGCGTATACTAAGCCATGAATATTAATTGGTTCAATAAAAAAACCAATATTAACTTCGTTTTTCGTAAATAGGCCAGACTTTTCTCCTGACAATTGATTGATTGTCAATTGGCTGTCACCGGATCGAGATCCGATACCTTGTTTAACCCAAGTATATTTTTTACCAATATTAATTGATCCGTCAGCTACTAAAACGCCATTAATAGTTAATTTTTGTCCTCCCTTGAGATCAACGCCACCGACAACATAAATAATACCCGTTAAAGTTAAATCCGGATTATACCATAGTAAATCATTAAACTCTTCTTCTGAATAAATTTGGGTTGCTTGATTTTTGTAAGAGCCAGGATTAGTAGTATCAAAATCAACCATTGGCATTTCTACTGAAGCAGGTGGTGGTGGATAATTAGTCGATTCTTTAATTTCAGCAATTAATGTAGAACCGCCAATAATCTTAATTTCACCCACTGCCGACGCTTTATTCTCAACATTCAATTTACTTTTAGCAGTTAGATTTATGTCTGTATTAGTAAAGATACTTCCATCTAATTTATCCTCGTCATTACCAACAACGTCTATTTGACTAGAATATAAATGTAATGTTCCATCAGAATAAAATCCAACATCTTTAACCGGATTAGGATTTTTTGCTTTAAAAACAGATACTTTAATTAACCGTTTTGCTTGATATCCAGACGGTAGATCGATTAGACCAACAACAATAATCCTGCCCTCTGCATAATCAGTATTTTGAATCGATATTTGATAACTGCCATTAGGATAAAGCGCTGGTGATCGATTAAAGTTAATTGACCAATTAGCATCATTTTCAAAATGTGACAACCAATCAGCATTATTCTTAATTCGCCAAATTGCTTCATTTATACCTGCTTCGGCTAAATAATAGGCCTGACTACCATACAAACTACTTTTAGTTATTCTTGAACCAGTAATTGCTAAATCTAAAAAATAAACCAATGAAATTGATAAAATAACTACTAACAGGAAAACAATGATTAGAATAACTCCTTTTTGTTGCTTAAACATTTAATATATAATTTTTTTAATTTATCGTTCAAAAGATTAAATAAAATAATCATTAAAAAAGATTGCGACCAGTTATTTGATTTTGTAAATAAATTTTTTCATGATTTTTCTTTAATTCTACTTCGCAATTAATTGGTCGATTACCCCAAACCTTAAAATTAGCAAAATATTCACCGACTAGTTCTTCTGTTAAAACTAATGCTTGTGGAGGATCGCCTTCTATGTCTCGCGCATTTTTGTCTATATAAATATTTGGTTGATCCGAAAAATAATAAATTTTAGTCGTTCGTTTAATTTGTTGACCATCTTGCCAATAACGAACATAATAATAACCACCACTAATTGTATATTGGCTAGTTTGGTCTGGTAAAACAGTCCAACTATCTTGAATTTTTGCTAAATGATTTATGCCATCGTAATCAATAATTTTTCTACGTTGATCTTGTCCGGTACCACTAATAATGAGCATGTATAATTCATTATAATAATCATCTTCGTCCGATGCCTGATTAGATAAAGTAATTGTCCAATTTGAGCTATCCACCGTATAATCAGTTTCTTGACAAATAGAAGTATGACCATCAAGAAACTCAATTTCACTTATTGGTGGATAATCTGGATTATCTGACACATCTGGTAATTCACTAATTATCTCTCGACTTTGACGAATTTCTCGACCAATCCGATCTAAGACTACATAAGCATTTTGCGTTATTTCTTGTTTATCCCCCACTCTTTTATATACATTTTGACCAGCTTGATAAAGTCCGTAGGCACTAAGTAAAATTAAAATCGTTAAATTGACTGTTACCAACATTTCAACCAATGTAAATCCACTTAAATTACAGCTCCGGTATAATTTAAGTGGATTCAAAATACTATTAAAGAAAGAACGCTGTTTCATAAAATATAAATTATTTTTGACTGACCAAAGAAATCAATTCAGTTTGTTGGTCATTTGAATGAAAAAATGCTGGCCAAAATATATGTACAACAATTTTTTTAATACCGCTTTCCTGAGCAGTACTTTGTAGATTATTTTCTGGATCAACCCAATTAATAATTACCTCTCTCTGATAATGATAAAGAGGATCATCTACGTCAGTGGATAAACGATGTTGCTCTTCAAATACGCCCACGGTTAATGAATCGTATTCTTCATGAACCAGTTCTTCTATTTTATTTTGCGCTAAAATTAACGCTTGGTTTGATCTTTCTGAATTTTTATTTGTTTGGATGCCCGGACTAATAGCGTAAGATAACGCTAAAATAGCAACCAAAAGAACAGTTAATGCGGTTAATGTTTCGATCAAGGTAAAGCCCCTGCACCACGTAGGGTACTGAGTAAACCTCGAACCACGTAGGGTGCCGGGTAAACCCCGAACCACGTAGGGTGCCGGGATTCGATCCGTAATAGAACGCTTCGTTCTCGCTAAGAGACTTCGTTTTTTATTTATCTTGGGATGTTTGTTAAAAAGAAATTGATACATACACTTAAATAAAATAATTTTATTAAAGATCTAATCTATTCTGATATAACCAGATGGTCGAATATTAATAGAGATTGTTTTATTATTGTTATTCACTAAAATAATTTGCCCACTTTGAAAAGGATATCCCAAAGAAGTAAATTTCGCTTGTTGATTAATAAATCCGCTAATTGATTGAAATTGAATTTGTTCCGGCAATTGCTTGGTTGCCAAAGTTGTTTCTGAATCAGAAAAACAAATTAGTTGATAATTATCGTTAATAGAATCAAAGAATATACCATAAATTATTTGTTCGGTAATCGATCGTTGCTTAGCATAGTTTAATTGTTGTCTAATATCTTTAGCAGCAACTTTTAAGTTAGTGTTTGGCTTAAAATAGCGAATAGTAATTGCGGTTAAACTCGATAAGATTACAATGATAGTAATAACCACCATTAATTCAATCAATGTCAAACCACGATTGTTTTGAAACATATTGTTTTATTTATTGGTTAAAATTATTTAGTTTGTTTAGAAATATTGATTATTATACCAACTCCGGCCAATAAAACTACCATTGCTGTTCCACCAAAACTAATAAAAGGTAGGGGTAAACCAGTCAACGGAATTAATCCTAACATTGACATTATATTAATAAACGTTTGTAAAATTATTAATGAGATAATTCCACCAGCTAATAATTGTCCAAACATATCTGGCGCCGTAATCGCTATTTTAATTCCTCGATAAGTTAACAAAACAAATAAAATAATTAACCCTGCCGTTAATAAAAAACCTAGCTCTTCACTAATAATAGAAAATATAGAATCACCTATAACTTCTGGCAAATAAAAGAATTTTTGAGAAGCATTTCCTAGCCCTTTTCCTATCCAGCCACCAGAACCAATTGCAATCAAAGATTGGTGTAATTGGTAACCAATTCCTTGCAAGTCCAATTTTGGATTTAAAAAAACAGTTAAACGGGCTAATCGATAAGGCGCAATCTTAATTAACGCCAATAAAGCAAGCAAACCACCGCTAGATAAAATGAATAACCGATAAAGAGACATACCAGCAAAAAAACAAAATATTAGAATTAGACTGATAATTAATCCCAATGTTCCAATGTCTGGTTGAAGCGCAATTAAAATACTTACCGTACAAATTAAAATTACAATTGGCCAAAATATTTCTTTCCAACGATTAACAATAAACTGTTTTTTTTCAAACCAAGACGCTAAAAAAATCAATAAAACCAATTTAAATATTTCACTCGGCTGAAAAGTAAGTCCACCTAATTCTATCCATCGTTTACTATTACCAACACTATGACTAAGAAAAGGAAACAAGACAAAAATTAATAATAATAGAGAAAAAACAAACAAAAAATTAGCCCATTTTTTCAAAAAATGATAATCAAGTTTAGAAAATAAAAATAAAAAGAATAAACCTGGGATAATCCCAAATAATAACTGGTGTTTTAGATAATAGATTGAACTATTAAATCGACGGTAAGCAACCACTGAACTAGAAGAAAAAAGACAAATTAGACCAACAGCTAATAGTATACCAACGATAATAATTAATAAATTATCCGGTTGATGTTTTTTGTTCATTCTAAATTAATCGATCAATGAAAAATATAATTAAACCAAGCATTGCAGTAACACCAGAAATAATCCAAAAACGCATCACAATTTTTGGTTCAGGCCAACCAATCGCTTGTAAGTGATGATGTAATGGTGTAGATAAAAAAACTTTTTTCTTAAATAATACTTTGGAGGTCACTTGTATTATGACTGATAGTGTATCAATTACCATCGGAAAACAAATAATTAGCAATAAAGCGATGTTATTGGTTAAGGTGGCAATCACGCCCAAAGTTATTCCTAATGACATTGAACCAGTATCACCCATAAAAAACCGCGCTGGATAAATATTAAACCATAAAAATGATAATAACGCTCCACTAATCACACCGCAAAAGCAGGCTAAATCAAACTTTCCTTGCGAAAAAGCAATTATTCCATAAGCCGCAAAGGCGACTAATAATGTCCCGCCAGCCAAACCATCTAATCCATCAATTTCATTAGTAGCAAAAGCAGTAGAAACAACTGCCAAAACAACCACTGGAAAATAAATCCAATGTAAATGAATGTTACCAAAAAATGGCACGTGAAATAAATCCCAATCTAATTTAAAATAAAGCCAAGCAGCAATAATAACTGCTAATAATGAATATAAAACTAATTTGGTAATTATTCCAATTCCCCCGCCGTGCTTGCCCACACCCTTAATATTTAACCAATCATCAATCAAACCAACAACGCCTGCTAAAAGCATTACACCGAGAGGAACAAATGTTTGCTGTCGGGTCAAGAAATTGAATTGATTTAAGAAATCAATTGCCTGTATTTGATCTAAAAAGAAAAATAAAAGAGCTAAAAATAAAGTTACTATCCAAATTAACATTCCACCCGAGGTTGGTGTGCCTTCTTTCTGCTGATGTAAACGATGATAAATTGGCGCTGATTTTTTATCTCTTATTCGTTTATTTAATTTATATTTATAAAGGAAATGTGTTAATAATGGAGTACAAACTATAGCAATAATAAATGAAAGCGTAGATAAAAAGAATATTTTACTAATATAATAAAGATACATAAAATATAAATTTATAAATTAACAATAAAAAGAATAATCACCGCTAAAAGAATCTGGACCAAACAATTACTAATTGATAAAAAATAACTTAGTATTTTTTCGTTCCTTTGATAAAAAAAAGTAGTAAAAAAACTATTAATTAACCAAACTATTAATCCGATCAAAGTTAGTTGATACATTATTTTCCATGATCCAATAGAATTAATTCCCACTACCACATTATAGCGCAAAGGTATGGGCGTGGTTATCGAAGAAAGCTTGAACAGAATAAACAACCAAAAAAATACATTGATCACCAATGCACTAAGCAATGATACAACTAAAAATTTATTTCGCCTTATCTTTTGTTGTAAAAAATATGTTTTAATTTGATCAACTATTTTTTTTACCATAATAAATATTTTAACTTTTTATTAAGATATTTAAGATATTATTATTATTATAACACAAAATCAGCCAAAAAAGAAATCAAAATAAATAAAGGAACCAAAAGGTTCCTTTATTGTTTTCTACTATGGGATGAAATTAAGACAATCGTGCCGATTGTATAGATAACTACAGTAACTAAACCAATTTGATAAATCAAATCTGTTATTTTAGATGTCTGTATATTACCCAGTCCAACCATCATCACAATAAACTCTTTTGCCAGAAAAGTGTAAATAAATACACCGATAACAGGAATAGTTGTTCCAAGCAAGAAAGCAATAATATTGATTCCCAGGACCGTTAAAAGAATAACTACTACTGATAGACCCGTCTCATAAAAGGAATATGCCATTACTGCTAAAGCTGTATAAATAATTATGCCAACAATTATTGAGTACCAAATAAGTATTCGCTTGTTTCCCATTTTTACCTCCTTTATCTTTTATTCTATTTTATCAAAATTCAGATCTCTTGTCAACCTCGTATATCCCCTAATCTCTTTGGGCCGGGGTCCCTCGTACAAAAAGACTAGGACTAGGTGTATTGCTGAGTTTCTGTTTTTTTTGCAAGAGTGCTTAACAAAGATGATCCTGTATCATATGAGATACAGGATAAACCCAGCTATTTCAACTTTTAGAAAGATTGCTTAATTTAATTAGATATTTTAATTTCTGGGTTCCAATTTAATTAATTTGTCTCTTTTGTTTCTCCATTAATTAGAGAATCGTGGTTATTGAAAATTAACTGATTCATTCGAGTAAAAGTAAATTGAAATAAAGTTAATAATCCAAAAGAAATAATGATTAAAAAAGTAGCCCGGTTAATTAATGTAAAAGTGAGCGCTAAACTAGAAGTTAATCCCAATGCGGAAAAGATCAGAATTGCCGATCCTTCATAAGTTCCCAACGCACCAGGAATGGGAATAAATCCGACAATAGTAGTAATGATATAAATAGCAATGATCCCTGTCCAAGATACTTGATATCCCAAAAAATAAAAAATTAATTTGAACTGGATTAAATATAAAAAAATAGTTAATAAAGCAAATAAAGAATTATTTAGAAAAACTCCCCGATTAGTTTTAAAGAATTGAATAACAACGTCTTTAAACTCAATTATTTTTGTAAAAATCTTATTTATTTTTCCCATATTTTTCTTTTTTTTAAAAAATATAGATAAATTGATAAATCCAGCGTAAAGTAAAATAACGAATAACAAAAATAAAATAAAAGCCCCTAATAATACAGCGACTAACCAACTAATTGGTGAATTTTGAATAATTAAATAAATACCGCTTAGTAAAAGAAAAAGAAAAATAGTTCCAAACTCAATGACTCGTTGCACAATAACCGACGCTAATCCTTCTTTCATGGGTACTTTGGCTATTTTTTTAATTGTATAGGCCTTAACCCCCTCCCCTCCAACATAAAGTATCGGAGTAAAAAATGTAACGCAACGTTCTGCTAAGCTAGAAATTAACAAATCGGCTAATGAGACATGATAATGATAACTTCTTAATACTCTCGACCATTGCCAAACACCGATAAGAAAGATTGAGAAACGAATGGAGAAAATAATAACAAATTCAAAAGCGGTTAATAAAAGTAATTTAGAAAGAATCGTTCGCCAATCCGCAGTTAAAAATAGAATTAATAAAATAATTAATCCCAAAGCAAGTGATATCCAAAATAAATAAAAACTTTTTTGTTTTTTTTCAATCATATATTTAAAATCCCCGATTCACTAATTAGCAGGTTTGATTTTTTCCTGTCTAACTTTTTTCATACATCCCTTACAATAAACTGGTCGCACATTATCTGGTACAAAAGGAACATAAACCTTTTTTCCACAAACAGCACATTGAGCTTGATATAAACCAGTTTTTTCAGCTTCTGCACTTGCTTCTTCATCGGTCAATTCATCTATATCTGCCTGACTCCATCGTTTGATCTTTTCCTCCACTATCTTTCGGGAATTGGCGTATCGTTCGCGAGAAAAAGAAATAATCTGCTTTTGTTTATTGTGTTTTTGAACAGATAAAGGAGGCAAACCATGTGCTGAGAAGGGTTCAGAAGTAATTCCGTCAATCATCAATTTAACACACATGTCATATTTATTTAAATTGACTAAATCTGTTTCATCAAAACGAGGCATAAACTCTTGCGCTAAAAATCGCGCGTCATCAGCGCCAACTCGAAAAGAAATTAAAGTACCAACATTACCAAAAATTGCGTCTTTGACTCGATCATCTAATTGGGAAATATATTGATGCGCTAAAATTAAATCAAGTGCATATTTGCGAGCTTCAGAAAGTATATTAGCAAAAGATTCAGTGGCAAAGTTTTGAAACTCATCGACATAAAGATAAAAATCGCGTCGCTGAGATTGTGGAGTATCAACTCGACTCATTGCCGCCAATTGGATCTTGGTAATCATAATTGCTCCTAGTAAAGAAGATGAATCTTCGCCGATTCTTCCTTTAGAGAGGTCCATGATTAAAATTTTCCCTTCGTCCATTATTTGACGTATATTAATTTTTGATTTTACTTGTCCAACAATGTTTCTAATTAAGGAAGTAGACAAAAATTGTCCAACCTTATTTTGTATTGGAGCAATTGCGTCTACTTGAAATTGAGCATGATATTTAGCAAATTCATTTACCCAAAATGACTTTACTACAGGATCGGTCACTTTATTCACCACTTGCTTTCGAAAATCTTTATCTACCAACATTCGCATAATCCCTAATAAAGTGCTATTTGGATATTCTAATAGAGCTAAAATCGTATTACGTAAAATATATTCCAATCGAGGTCCCCAAGAATCTGCCCAGATTTTTTTAAAAACACCTACTAATCCGGAAGCAACCAGATGTCGATGTACGGCCTCAACCTTTTCCAAAATATTAAAAGAAATTGGATATTCAATATCAGCTGGATTAAAATAGATTACATCATTAATTCGCGAACTTGGAATATAATCAAGTATTTTTTCTGCTAAATCACCATGTGGATCGACTAAACCAATACCTCGACCCGCTTGGATATCTTGGATAATCATATTTTCTAAAACGGTTGATTTACCAACGCCAGTTTTTCCTATCAAATACATATGTCCCCGACGATCAATTGGTTTAATTCCAAACTTTTTAGATATATTACGATATCTAGTAGTGGCAAAAAGGGTAATATCTTGTTTTGATTCGATCATAAAATTATTCATTTACTGGTAGGCCAAAAGGTGGTTCTGCTTGTTTTGACACAGTTTTTTTAATACCTGGCGCTTTAACACTAATAACAGGAAAATGATAAATAGTTGCTAATTCCTCTATGTTTAAAACAAACCAAGGGGTAATTGATTTACTCTTTCTTTGTTGATAATTATTTAAAATTTCATTTTGTCGACGTGATAAACATCGTTGTGGAAAGATTAATCCTGTTCTAGTTTTACTTTTTTTGAATGGTTTAAATCCATTCATATCTAAAGTATTGAATTGATTAAAAGCACCCAAAACACCAATGATTCTTGACTTAGAAAATATTTCTTTCTTAGCAAAATAAATTAATCTAATTGTAACTGCAAAACCAATTTTAGATATTTTATGTTGAATTGCTTCTACTACTCGCGCGTCTCCTAAAGTAAGTCGTTGCGCTTTGCCTTCTTCTGATGGCGCGGTTAGATCTTTTACTAATTGTTTACCTTTGGCCTGCCAATTACTACTAGCCGGGCGAAGTAAAATCTGTATCCAAAATTGCTCGCTTGTTCGTAATGTACTAAGCAACTCTAATAAACCACTTAATGGATCTTTGAACTCTCTTGCTAATTTATCTTCAAAATCGGGATAAGTTCTAATTGGATAAGCTTCGTTAGCATATAAAGTAAGTTCAGAACCCCATAAAGTATACTGTTCATTAGGAAAAGATAAATATTCGATTTGACTATAATCATCTACTTCACTTATTCCCGCTTGCGGATACTGCGCGTAAAGAGCAGATTCTACAATATCACGATAAAGATGTGGAGTTCGAACTAAGAATTGAATATGACCATCAATACCAATAATTTCCAAACTAATATCTAATTGTCGAAAATCTTTCTCTTTCAATGACGCTAATTGAGCAAAAATTTGTTCAGCACCTTTTGGCCCTTGTTCACTATCAGGAATATCAATTGCTAACAAATCATATTCAATTTTGCTAAAATACTCTTTTTTCTTCTTAGATTTATTCTTTTTCAAATAAAAATAAATTATTAAATAAGCTATTAATATTCCAATAACAATTTTAAGGATTTGCCAAACTAGCCAAATAATACTATGGCCACACCATAATTCAATAAAACTAAGATCAATGATCATAAAACTATTGATAAATTATTTTTTCTTTAATCGATATTTTTTCCCAGGTAATCTATTAAATGTTTCGCTTCTACCATTTAAGATAATTGCTATTGTGCCTTTTTTAATTAAACGTTGTTTTGAAATAGCTTGATAAATATCATCACGAGTCAATTCTTTTTTAATAGTCAATAATTGTTTAATTAAATCTACTGTTTTGCCTGTTTGATATCCCCACTCATGCAAAGCGTAAGTACCTCGTCCAATCAAAACAAATCTTTCGTCAGAAATTAATTCATTATGAACTGTAGGTACATGAACATCTTGTTGATCATAATAATGTTTTTTTATTAATTGTGTAATTTCTCTAAAATGAATTGGACGACCAGTTTTTTTCATTACTACGTAAGCTTTATCTCTCATTCGACGAGGAGAAATAATCGGCCAAGAAGTTAATCCTACTTGATTAAAAATATCTGCGCCAATTAATGGGCTAATTTTTAGAAAATTATTAATTACTTGACTGGCCAACTCTTTTTGATGTTGTCGATAAAAACTTGTTTTTTTAAACAAAGTTGTCAGTTTATTTAGAGAAATTGTTTGTTTGGTTGTCTGTAATATTTTTTTAAATTCTTCGCTCGCTTTTTGAAAAAGAATTAATTGATTATTACGTAATTTCCAAATATTTTCTCCTCTCTTGCTTAATTGTATCTTTTCAATTTGTTCTTTTG
>DAOWAM010000031.1 GCA_030634585.1 bacterium | reverse complement strand
TGGTCCAATGAGCTTAATACCTGAATACATTAGTAATCGACAAGGTAAAACTCAACCTCACTATTTACATCCAGACCTAAAGCCAATTTTAGAAAAAACACATGGTATTGCCATTTATCAAGAACAATTATTAGAAATTGTTCGTGAATTAGCCGGTTTTAGTTATAGCGAAGCAGACGTTTTAAGAAAAGCAATTGGTAAAAAGATTATTAGTTTATTAAAAAAACAACGTTCTAAATTCATTCAAGGTTGTATAAAAAATAAGATTTCAACAACCACAGCAGAAGAAATTTTTTCTTTTATTGAACCATTTGCCGGTTATGGATTTAACAAATCTCATGGTACATGTTATGCGTTAATCGCTTATCAAACCGCTTATCTTAAAGCAAATTATCCAATTGAATTTATCGCCGCTTTATTAACTTCCGATTGCCATGATACTGATCGAATTGCTATTGAAATAGAAGAGGCCAAGCGCTTAAAAATTAAAATACTCCCTCCTGACGTTAATGAAAGTTTAGAACAATTTACTGTTGTTGATAATCAAACTATTCGCTTTGGTCTCTCAGCAATTAAAAATATTGGTAATAATTTAATTACTAATATTATTCAAGAACGAAAGGATAACGGTAATTATAAAAACTTAACTAATTTCTTGAAACGTTTGCCGAATAAAGACTTAAATAAAAAATCGTTAGAAAGTTTAATTAAATGTGGAGCGTTGGATAACTTCTACCCTCGTCGTCAAATGTTTTTTAATCTTAGGCAATTAATTCTTTTTCATCACGAACAACAACAAGAAAGAAGAAATGGTCAACACAGTCTTTTTAGTTTAATGAGTGAACCAATTAAACAGTTAACGTTATTATCAATAGATAAACAACAATCTTTACCTAAAAATATTGAAGCTATTTGGGAAAAAGACTTACTCGGACTTTATCTCTCTCGTCATCCTTTTCAAGATATGGCAATTAAACTAAAAGAGTTAATTACTCCTTGCCAACAATTACCGCAAATCTATATTGGTTCACCAGTTAAAATTGGCGGAGTAATTAGTAAAATTAAAAAGATTATTACTTATTCTAAACAAATAATGTATTTTGTTAAAATCGAGGACTTGACTGGCAGTATTGAAATTATTGTCTTTCCTAATTTACTTAATCAAACACCTGATCTTTGGCAAGAAAATAAATTAGTTTTAGTGCAAGGAAGATTATCAAATAAAGATGATGCATTGAAAATTATTGCTGGGCAAGCAGAGGAAATTATTGATAAATAAAATCTTTTATGCTAAAATAAATATACTTAAAAAAAAATTAATAAAAATGTTTTTTTCACCACAAAAAAAAATTATTATCATTTTTCGTAATTTAACCATAGTTTTGACTACATTAATTATTGTTACTTTGCTAATAAACTATTATCGAGTAGTTATTATTCTTACTCCTCAGCCAGAAGCGATTGAAAAAGATATTATTGTTACACTATCAAATGAAGAAGAAAATGAACAAACTAATGCCGATCCATTAAACAACAAAACGATTCAATTTTTATTCGAAGAAACGATTGAACAAAATAAAGAATTTTCTGTACCTGGCAGTAAAGAAATAAAACAACCAGCCACTGGTACCGTAACTTTAATTAATGATTATTTTCGTGATCAAACTTTAGTTAAAACTACTCGTCTTCTTTCTGCCGAGGGTATTCTTTTCCGTCTAAAAGAACGGGTAACTATTCCTGCGCATCAAAAAGTTCAAATACAAATTTATGCTGACCAACATGGAGAACAAGGAAATATTTTACCTACTTCTTTTATTATTCCTGGCCTTTGGGAAGGATTACAAGACAAAATTTACGCCATTAGTGATCAACCTACTAGTGGCGGTTTAGTACAAGTTGGTATGGTTAAACAAAATAATTTAGATAAAGCTAAACAAGAGCTAGAAGATAAAATATTGCAAATTGCGCAAGAAAATATTCCCCGACAAGATCTCATCAAACAAGATTTAGATGGATTAGCAATTCGAAAGACCATTCAAGATTTCTCATCTTCTGCTAAAGCAGATGATGAAGTTGGTAAATTTACTATGAAACTTAAAATGAGAGTTTTGTTGGTTGCTTTCAATCGCCAAAAGGTTTTTAATTTAGCGTTAAATAATCTTAAAAAACAAATTCCCGCAAATAAAACTTTATTCGATATTGATCAACAAAATTGGCAAACATCTGTCTATTATTTTGATTTAATCAAGCAACAAGCATCACTTAAGGTTTATTTAACTGGGCAATTAATCATTAATGATAAAGATAAAATATTAAATAAAGAAAACTTATTTGGATTCGACAAGGAAAAAACTAAGACTTATTTGGAACAATATCCAGAGATTGAACAAGTAAAAATTAAATTTTATCCTTTCTTTATTAAAAAAATACCTGAACAATCAAAACGAATTATTTATAAAATACTAATTTAGATCTTATGGACAAAAAACAAACCAAATTAGAAATTATGCGCCATTCTACTAGTCACTTAATGGCCACGGCTATTTTATCATTACATCCACAAGTAAAATTCGGTGTTGGACCAACTATCGCTAATGGTTTTTATTATGATCTTGATTTAAAAGAAAATTTAACGCCTCTTGACTTACTTAAAATTGAGAAGAGAATGCGTCAATTAGTTAAACAACATATTATTTTTAAAAAGAACGTATTATCCATAGAGCAAGCAATGTTGTTATTTAAAAAGCTGAAACAACCTTATAAAATAAAGTTATTACAAGCAATAAAAAAAGAAGGGACGACTCGAATTAATCCTGCAAAAGAAAAAAGTAAAAAGAATTCATCAATAATCAAGAATAAACCAAATCAAGTAACAATTTATCAAACCGGTGATTTTATTGACCTTTGTCGCGGACCTCATGTTGAATCTATTAAAGAAATTGGCGTATTTAAATTAACTAAAATTGCTGGCGCTTATTGGCGAGGAAATGAAAAAAATAAAATGCTTCAACGAATTTATGGTATCGCTTTTAATACACAAGCAGAATTAGATGAATATCTTAAACAACAAAAAGAAGCAGAGCAAAGAGATCATGTAAAATTAGGCAGGGAATTAGATTTATTTAGTATTAATCCTGATTTTGGTCAAGGGCTTCCGTTATGGCATCCCAATGGCGCAATTCTAAGACAAATAATGGAAAATTTTATTTTAACTGAATATCAAAAACGAGGTTACAAATTAGTTCGCACACCACATTTAGCCAATATTAATATTTTTCGAACTTCAGGTCATTTGGGGTTTTATCGAGAACATATGTATGCGCCAATTAAAGTAGAAAATGAAGAATATATCATTAAACCTATGAATTGTCCCGGCCATATTAAGATTTATCAAACTCATTTACATAGTTATCGTGATTTGCCAATTCGTTATACTGAATTGGGAACAGTTTACCGTTATGAAAAATCCGGTACTCTACATGGATTGGTCAGAGTGCGTGGATTTACACAAGATGATGCCCATATTTTCTGTACACCGCAACAATTACATCATGAATTAGTTGAGGTAATTAAATTAACTAAGTTTATTCTTCAATCATTTGGTTTTCAAAAGAAAAACTTTGAAGTAGTCCTTAGCTTGCGTGATCCAGCTAATAAAAAGAAATACTTAGGTAACGACGAAATTTGGCAATTAGCTGAAACCGCTTTAGCTAAAGCGTTAAAAAGTCAAGGTTGGTCTTATCAAGAAGAAATAGGCGAGGCGGCTTTTTATGGCCCAAAAATTGACATATTAGTTAAAGACGCGCTTGGACGCCAATGGCAAATTTCTACTTTACAAGTTGATTTTAATTTGTCGGAAAGATTCGACATTACCTATATTGATAATCAGGGTAAAAAACAACGACCAATTATGCTTCATCGTGCTTTATTAGGTTCATTAGAAAGATTTACTGGTTTACTAATCGAACATTATGCCGGCGCTTTTCCTCTTTGGCTATCCCCTGTTCAGATTTATTTAGCTGCCGTTGGCGAAAAACATCATCGATTTACTCAACAATTAGCACAAGAGTTCATTGACAATGGATTTCGTTGTCAAATTAATAATCTCAACGAAACTATTTCCCATAAAGTTAGAGATGCAGAAAAACAAAAAATTCCTTATATTTTAGTAATCGGTGATAAAGAAATGAATGGTCGTTATCTAAATATCCGCCAACGAAGAGAAAAGAAAACAACTAAATTGACCAAGAAACAATTTATCGATAAAATGAAAGAACAAATTGCAAAGAAAAAATAATTTCTTATTATACTTAATCATTTAATTTTAAAAATTATGACTAAAATTAATCAAAGCGTTGTTGTTTTTGCGCTTGCCGTGATTTTATTTTTTCCTTTGATCCTACCAGTAATGGCGCAAGAAATTACACCAGAAGAAGCACTAGCACGAGAACAACAAGAAGCAACAGAAGAAACAGAAGAAATAGAAATAACTGAACCAATGATAGATATAAATGAACCAACAATAGAAGAGAATACCGTAATAAACACCAGTGCCGGGGAAAATAAAGAAACCACTAACCAACCAATGTCAGGCGAAATTACTGATCAGGACCTAGATGTTAAAGAAGCAAAAATACTTCCTGATCACCCATTTTATTTTCTAAAAAATTGGGGTAGAGTAACAAAACTATTTTTCACTACTAACCCAATTAAGCGAGCTAGTCTTCAACTTCGCTACAGTAATGAAAAATTAATGGAAATCAAACAACTTAGTCAAAACGAAAAATTAGATGATATCGAACAGGCACCAAAAATAAAAAAAGTTATTGAACGATCCCTTGATAAATGGGAAAAAGAACAACAAGCAATAAAAGTTGAACAAATAGTTTCTAATGAAGAATTGGCACCAGAAAAAGATAGATTCATTCAAAAATATATTGACCATAACTTAAAACAAGAGCTTGTTCTTCAAAAATTAGAAAATCAATTACCCACAGAAATTTTTGAAAAAATTAGTGAAAAAAGAGACGCTCATTTAGAAAAATTTGCGCAGGTAATGGAAAAAGTTGAAGAAAAACATGCATCGGCAAAAGAACGTTTAGAGACAGCGATTAGCAATCTTCCAAAAGATTTACCAAATCAGCAACTTCGTCTAATAGAAATTACTAAAAAAATAGAAGAAAATACAAATAAAGCCAAACCATTTATTAAAGAAATAAGTCAGCAAACAATGAAAGAAATTAAAGAAAAATTGAATGATATTCCTGTTGAACAAAGAGAAGAAAAAATCGAACATTTTTTTTCTCAAGCAATGATTAATCCAATGGAAACAATAGAAATAATTAACTCTGTCAGAGAGGAAATGCCAAACATAAAAAGAGAATTGACTATCAGCCAAGAAAAGATTATTACTAATCTAGGTAATAAAATTAAAGCAATGCCTTCTCTAGAAATAAAAGAAGACTTTATAAAAGGAATTGTTAACGATCGAGAAAGACATTTGGAAATATTAAAGACAATCCAAACTAAACTAGAAAATAAATTACCAGAAAAAGCGCAAGCTTCCCAAATGATTAAGGGGGTGATTGAACAACAAGGTGAACGAATAGAAAATCAAAAGGCAGAAAGAATAATTAAAATGAATAAAGAAGGAATTGATGAATCAGTCGAAAGACCAATGCCAGCAAGATTAGATTTTCAAAAGGCAGAACCTACTCTTGATGAGAGAAATTTAAGAATAAAAACACAACAACAGACAAATAAAATCGAACAAGATAGGTCTGAACCACAGATGATTATTAATGAAGTAAAACCAAGCAACATAGAACAACCAATAGAATTTGTACCTAAACCTGAACCCGACATAAATAACATCACTATAAAACCAACAGGGATAGAACCAACCGGCAAAATGGGAATAACAATAGAATCAAGTAAGGTTATTCCAGAAATTAAATCAGGCAAAAATATTAATTAATAAAAAATAAAAGAATATTTAAAAGTTTATTTGTTCACCCAAGTTTCAAAGAAACTTGGGTGAACTATCATCTAACCATATCAATGAATAAAACTATCAAATATCATTTAATTACTTATGGCTGTCAAATGAACATTAGCGATTCAGAAAGAATTGCTACCATTCTAGGCTTACTTAATTATCAATCCGTTAATAATTATCATTTGGCTAATTTGATTATTATTAATATGTGCTCGGTTCGTCAATCAGCTGTTGATCGTGTTTACGGAAAAATTAGACAAATTAAAAAAGATAACCCTAAAGCAAAAATTATGTTGACGGGTTGTATTCTAAAAACTGATCAACAAAAACTGATTAAACAAGTTAATCTAGTTTTTAAAATTAAAGAGCCACCGCAACTACCTCAAATGTTAAATAAATTTTGGCACCCAACGGAAAAAAACAATTTGCCA